>JAIXVP010000161.1 GCA_027482905.1 Opitutaceae bacterium | reverse complement strand
TTGGCGACCTCGGCGAGGGCGTCGGCGAAGGGTTTGCCCATCTCCGCGGTCACAAGGGCGGCGAGGGCGTGACGCTCCCGGTGCAGGCTGGCGGCGACGGCGCGCAGATACCGGGACCGGTCGGCGACCGGCAGTTCGCCCCAGCCCGAGGAGGCGGCATGCGCGGCGGCGAGACGGCGCTCGATCTGGACGGCGGAGTGGACGGGATATCGGGCGAAGGTTTGCCCGGTGACGGGGTTGACGGAAACGAGCACCATGTGCAGGTCGGCGAAAGTGCTCCGCGCGGGATGCGGGCGGCAACCCTGAATCGGTCCGAAAAACGGGGCCTAATCGCGCAACCAGCCGGCCAAGGCGAAACGGAGTTTGGCGCGTGCGCGGGCGAGGCGGGATTCGACCGCCTTGGCGCTCCCACCGACAAGGGTGGCGATCTCGGCGTGCGGGAGGTGTTCGTATTCTGCGAGTAGCACGATCTCACGAAGGTCGGCGGGCAGATCGTCGAGGGCGGCGCGGACGGCGGCGCGCTCCTCGGCCTCTCGCGCCGCGGCGGCGGGGGAGGCGCCCGGGTCGGTGAGGTTGGACGGCGGCGCAGATTCCATCGAATCGGTGCGGCGGCGGGCGGTCTTGCGGGCGTGGTCGCGAGTCAGGTTGAGCGCGATTTGAAACATCCACGTGCTGAATCTGGCCCCGCGTCGATAGCGGCTGCGGTGTTGATAGATGCGTATGAAGCTCTCTTGGGTAAGATCGCGGGCGTCAGCCTCGCTATGGAGGCGACGGTGAATAAAGGCGAGCAACGGGCCCTGCCAACGGAGCATGAGCGTGTCGAGCGCGGGTAAATCGCCGGCGGCAAGAGCGGCCATAAGGTCTTCGTCGGATGGGACGCGCGTCTCCGCGGCGGGAGGACCGTTCATGGGTGGGCGTTGAGGGAAGGAGCGCCCGTGCGGCTGTCGCCGTGCGCCACGTGGGGCTCCATCAAGGCGAGAAACCGGGCCCCCTGATCCGGCGCCATGCAGGCGGCGACCGCTTGGAGGTGGTGGCGGGTGGCCTCGGAGCAGACGGTCTTTAGGCGATCCAGTTCCGCCAACGCGGAGGCGCGGGCGGTGGCGTCGGTCGCGGCGTCGAGATTCGCACGGGCGAAAGCGATGGCGGCGCAGTGGCCGGCGCAAATCGGAGCGTAGTCGGCCTGAATAGCGTCGATGCGGGCGGACTGGTCCGCAGTCAGACCGAACTCCTCGCGAAGCCAACGGTGGCGGGCTTCGAGATCGGTAACAGGCTCCGGTAGAAACCGACGGGTGAGGCCGTAGCCAGCCAGCCCGGCAAGCAGGAGAAGGGAGAGAAACAGGAAAAGGCGACGCGTCACAGCAGGTTCAACGGTCGCCGGTGGTGGCGGGCGCATGCATCAACCAAGGATCTATGCTCCGCGCATAAGCAGCGACGTGAAGCGCCGTCGTGTGAGCGCGCTTGTCCGCGTAGGCCAGACCGCCTCCGACCAGCCCGCCCACGAGCGCAATGGCGGCGGCGAAAGGGAGAACTTCCCGAGCGAAGCCTAGTCGATGCAAAACCCCAACAGACACCACCGACCGCGAAACCGTGTCCAGACGACGATGGACGGCGGCGGAAAAGTCTGCGGGCGGCAGAGGCTCGATTAATCCGGCCGGATCGGATCTGCCTAGAAGCGCGCTCAATTTGGAATCGTGCTCTGGAATCATGCTTTTGATACGTGCGGCGACGTTACATCCCTCGGCAAGGCGCGACGATTTCCAAAGATTGACCGGAGTAAAATCATTACCCGGGAATCCCGGGATACCTGGCGGGCACTCTTGCCCTTTCGCCGCGTCAACCGTCAGTCGGGTCGGTGCGCCCCTTCCGATGGCACCAGGACGAAGCCCCGCTCAACGTCGCCGAAAGTTTCGCTACGTCCCCCCGCGTGCCGCACGTGCCATAGCGCGATCAAGGCGCATATCCATGCGTCCAGCTTGTCCTCGACGGGCTTGGACCAAGGAGCGGCCAGGAGCGCGGGAGTTTCCGCGTGCCAGCATAGGTAAGGAAAATGAGAGACGCACAACCCGGCCAGCGAACGTTGCAGCCTTGCAAACTCGGCCTCGCTGTGAGCCCGAGAGCGGGTCGCCTTGCGCTTATACTCGATGATACGATCGAGCCCGAGCCACCGGACAAGTGCCGGATGGGGAAACACCTCCATCGCAACTCGCGGTATCGCCGCTTTGGGAACATCGGGGGCCAAGACGAAACCTCCGGACGATAGTCTCGCCGCGATCCGCAAAGGGCGCGGAGCGAGCCGTCGGTTCACCGGATAACAACCCGCATGTTGGCTACGAAAAGCCGCGCTTACCAACCCGTCTACCGGTCGACGTCCGGTGGGATTGACACAGATAAGGGGAGCATCGAAAGCCCAGAGCTGGAAAGCGGGAGAATCACAGGCGGAGGAACCGGAATCTTTGGTCGCATCGTTCAAGGCCGCGAACAATGCCTCGTCGCCTCGCACATGAGCATGACTCAAAATTCGGGCGCTCACCCGCTCGTCACCTTCGAGCAGGCCATATTCAATCACACAAACGCCGTCCCCGTTCTTTTCGCCCCACGCGAGGTCAACGCCGCCTATTAAATGACTCCCGACAGAGGATGAAATCTTGGCGCGCAAAGGCGAATACGTCACTAACCACCGAGAAGATATAAGGTCCCGCAAAACCGACCACCACCGCCGTGGTCGTGTTCGCGTAAAAAAGTTGTCGAATATGTCCCGAACAAGCTTCGAGGCGTCCCATCCTTATCTAATTCAAAGTCCAATAGTCATTGATCCCCGGTCGTAAGAGGCGGATCAACATCAGCGCGCTTAAAACCGCGAATAAGTTTAATGGACCTCAAAAGAGCGTGATACTAACCTCTGTGGGAATTGTAGCCCCGGCGGCATTTACACCCCGAACGCGATAGGTGTTTGTCCCTTCCGCACCAGGAGCCGTATCCGTGAAACTGAAGTTGGACACGCCCCCGAATAGCGCCGCCACGGTGACGTAACCGAGCGACACAAAGTTAACCCCGTCACGAGCGCGTTCTATCACGTAGGCTCCCTGAGGAACCGAGTAGTTGATTCCAAAAGAATCGTAAGACTTCTCCGGAATAGAACCGATCCAATTCAACGCCACGGTGCCGTCAATCTGCGCCGCCCTGAATTGGGTAGGCGCGGCGGGAACGACCAAGCCTTGCGAAGGTGTCACCACCAGCCGCATCTCGGGATTGGCGGCCCTGGCGCTAACCGGCAATTCATCCCGGAACGTGACCCGCGCCGCATGCGGCCTCTGCACGAATGAAACGTTGCCGTCCAACGAAACGACATAAGGCGAGCTACTCAAGCCACCATAGCCATTCAAACTCCGCGGTCCGATCACGTCGGTGTAAGGGGGCTTGAGCGTGAATATCGTATCCCAAACACCAGGCGCGCTGTCGTCGTCCCTTACCTGCACCGCGATCTCCACATCGGTGGCATGGGTATTGAAATCAAAGCTTATAGTCTGGAAAACATCATTGGTGTCATCGGCGTCGTTGCCAAACGGCGGAACCTTCAGCCGCATGGTGCTGTTTTGCCGATCCTGTTGGTAAAGGAGGCCGGGCGAGCCGAAAGGCGCCTCGTAAAGCGCATAATTCCAAATGTAATCGGTAAAGTCGCCCTCGATCGGAGGACTGGTCGACGCGTCAAAGCTAACCGAAGAAAAGCTTTCCGAATTGAGGTTCATAAAGTCGTTAAAGACTTTATCACCATAGAATGAACCCGCGTTCTCGACAAAGACTCCATCCACCCGTCGAACCGGTATCACCCGGAAGAAGTCCCCGAATTGGTAAAGGTTCGTTTCGCTGGATTCGGGCACCGAGTTTTCGGTGTCCAACAGGATGACAAAGTAGAATTGATATCCCCTAAGTTCCTCGCGTCGCGCATAAACTCTCGCGTCGTCTTCGGGCAGCGCCGGATCGATTATGCCCAGGGCACCAAGCAAATCATGTTCGCTCGGCACATCGATGAAGTGCACCACGGGTTGGAAAGCCCCGTCGGGATAACCGGCGCTGGCGGGAGGAAGGAAGAGACTGAATTCTCGGTCCTCATATGACCGGATCAGGGTGCCACCGGTCACATCCGAATTTCCAACGGGAAGCGCATAAAGCGATACGTTCACCTTGAAGGGTTGCTCCGGGAGCACCGGACCAAGACCGAGGTTCCGGATTGTGTAAGATATGTAGACGGCGTCCTCGGGGTGGTAGGGATAATCCTCCTCCAAAGCAGAAAAACCTGACAATCGGAGATCCGGCGCCCGACGGATGGTGTAGGCATTGCCCGCGCCAGCGTTACCAAGCACCCACGTATTATTCGCAAGCGTGAACTCACCAGCGGAAGCGCTACCTTCACCATAGCCTCTTACGCGAGCCAAGATATAGTAGGTGCCGTCTGGAATATCGAAGGATAAATTCACCTCGACATCAAACGTGATTTCCTGCCCGACCCGAAGAACGTCAAAGCGTGCGTAGTTACCCAGGACAAAATCATTTTCATTTCCCCACACATTATCGGTGGATAGACGAAGCTCCAGGCTGGACGCATCCCAAATCGGGTCGGACACATAGGATCTGCCCTGATTTTTGAATGAAACGCGTATCGGCAGTCGACTGGTTCCTTGAGCATCGTCCAAGAGGTAGGTGCCCACCGGCGCACTCGCGCCGGTGATCGCCAAATCAACGTTGGAGGCGGGAACCGCTTCATAATCCACTTCGCCGGCATTTGTAACTCGATTTGGGGTGCTGGCAGCGGGGACGGGGGTAAGAACACTAAGCGCATCGACATTGGCTTGGGCGTCTACGTTTTCGCTTCCCTGACTGTAGACCCAACGCAAAGTTCTCGGGCCCTCGCCGATAAGGAAGGTAACTTTTCGCCATTCCGTTTGGTTCGAAATCACCGCAGGTTGCGCCTCGGTGTTGGCGTCATAGGTCGGCAACTGGGCCAGCTCGCCGTCCACATAGAAGGCCAAAGTATCTAGCGAAGACTCACCTTGCGCCCGCCACCAGAAAGATACTTGCGCCGGCCCGATCACGGGCACCTCAAGAGCCGCTTGCTGCCCGACAGACAATCCGGGAGAGCGCGCGTAATTGCCTCCTAGTTTTGCATCCGCCGAGGTGACCCCGAACCAGTCTCCAGATCCGCTTGTGGTGAACGCCGGGATGTCCAAGTCAATACGACTGAAGTTACCAATCTCCGATGTGTTCTGGCTATAGGTCCATGTAACCAAATGAGAACCCTCCGGAACCACAACCGGCGAGTAGCGATAGGCCTTCTCCCCGGTCTGCGCATTCACGACCACGGTTTGACGAATCGGCAGGCGGTAAATCGGATCGCTGGTCTGTTGACCGGTATTCGGGTCAAACGCCGGTAAAGCAGAAACCACCGAAACGGGCGCACCCGACGAAGGATTCTCGACGACGGCCAAAGTCACGGAATCCGCCGAGTCCGCGATCAATTTCCATGGAACATTTATCTCGGTCGGTCCCGAAACCAGATATTGTATCGATGCGCTCTCACCTTGGGCCAACGCGGGGGTCTCAAAGGCCGAGCCCGAGGTTGCCCGAGGGTCGGACACCACGCTCCATTTTTCGGAAGCGGAGTCACTGGAAAACACCGTCACTCCGTAGTCCAGCGCTCTGCCGGGAGCGTTGGTCTTCTGAAACAGTATCGTGCGTGCAGAGACCACCGGCTCCGTTCCGGCCAAGTTCGCCTTGCCCTCGCGATTCACGACGAAAAGGAGGTTATAAGTGCCACCCACAAAATCGCCCGTCACCGGAATATCAAACACCGGAACGCTATATCGCGAGCCAGTCTGGTCGCCGGACCCCGTAAGCCCCCCGGTATAGCTGGTGGATTCCACCAACTTTCTGTCGGTAACATCAAAAAGCGAGTCACGAGAAAGATAAACTTCGTAAACGACCGGTGTCGTTGCGGGAATCACGCCGGGGCTGTTGTTGACGATATCAAAACTGATTTCGGCGAGCACCGGGGATGCGACGTCCAAGTCAAGTTCCACGGGCGTGGCCAAGTTTTCGATGGTTAGACTGGGTCGACTGAGCGTCACCGCCGTGGCGGCTGTGTTGTTGCTGGTATCCGTGTCGACCAAGCCGGAAGGCAAAATGATACGTGATATGAGGAAAAACGGCCCCTGCCCAAGATCGGGAACCGTGAGGTCGGCAAACGAGACGGCCCGGGAACCGGAGGCGGGAACCGGATCAACAAGGTCGGTCTTCGCCAACAAGGTATCGGCCGTATCAAATATCGCATCGCTGGAAAGGTAAACTTCCACCCCCAATCCGGAGGGTACCGCGAACCCACCCGAATTTTCCACCGAAAGTCCGGTCAGCGGAATGATGGCCGATGTGCCCAGTTGGCTATTGGTAAGCGTCGGAGCGGTGACCTTCAAATCCAAGGCCCCCACATTTAACCGAACCGCCGTTAAGGTGGAGGGCAGAAAGGAAACTCCGCCGTCGGCGTTGAATGTGAAAAGCAGGTTGTAGATTCCGTTGGCGACACCATCCGGGATGGTAAGACTGCGCGCCGCGCCGGGCAAAATCGCCGTTTGCCCGGGCGCGAGGCCGGCGGCATAAGAATACTGGTCGAGCAAGACGTCGGAACCACGGTCCAAATTCCCATCGGTGGACAGAAAGACCTCCACGGCGACCGCGTATCCAGGTTGCAAGGCGCCTGGACCGTTGTTGGTCAACTTGTAAGACACCGAACCCAACGAGGCTCCGGGCTCAACACTGGTCGTGTTGGGAAACAGAAAATCCGAAAAATTGAAAACCGGATCCTCCAAAGATGCCGCCACGCTTGCCTGATTGTTGGCAGGGAACCGATCCCCCAGATTAACATCCGCATTTACTCGAGAATAAAAGTAGACCGGACCTTTCAGCGTCACGGGCAATACCAAATCCTGCCAAATCGCCTGCCGGGACGCTTGCGCGGCCAAGCCGCCAGAAAAGGTTTTCTTCTCACCGAGCGAGATGGCCGTAAAATCGAACTGGCGGCTTGCTGAAACATATAACTCGACCGAATAGTCACCTGGATACGCCTTGGCCCCCAGATTCTGCACGGTAACGGTCACGAGAGACAAGGTGGAACCCGACCCCAACGGCGCATCCGGCAAAACCGGTGCGACAACGGATAAATCGTGAGCGGCCACTCGAACACCAATTGAACCAAAGTTGGACGCGGTCCCGGACTCTGCGATCACCCCGTCGCGGTTTATGGCAAACACCAGCCGGTAATTGCCACCATCAATCCCGATCGGCACGGTGATCGTGCCCATATCCAACGGCATACTTCCACCAGCAGACAGACCTGCATTCGGAACCGGAAAATCCATGGCCTTGAGCAGGACATCGGACGATGTCTGCAAGGTATCGTCACTGGAAAGGAAAGCCTCGACCCTGACTGAGCGTCCAACAGGAATCTTACCCAAGTTGACGTTGGTCAAAACCAACGACACCGACCCAAATCCCGCATCACCGTCTTCGACCAAGGTGTTGCTCAAACTGACGATTCCGGTGGTCGACAAGTCGGGGCCGCTTAAAACCACGGCGGTTCCGGCGCCGTTGTCCGGAGTGTAGATATCAGGGACCGGTTTGCCGGACGCGTCCAACAGATAGACCTGTCCGATGAGATAGTAGCTTCCAGGAGCCACTTCCGGGACGGTGAGTTCTGATGCGGTAAAACTTGAAGCGCGTGTCGTAGCTGGAGGTAACGCGGTCGACTCCACTTTTGCCGCGAGCAAACGATCGGCGGCATCAAGCTTGGCGTCGGAGGACAGATAAAACTCTACACGATAGGAACCAACAGTGGATACGCTACCCGAATTCCGAACCACCAGCGATAGATTGCCAAAAGTTGTTGCCGTTCCGAAAGCAGGGACTCCCGATACGGAAGTTCCGGAAACGGGAGTCGGCGCCGAAACCGAAAGATTCGGCTGCCCGACCAAAGCCTGAGCCACAGTTCCCGCTCCGGTGCGGGTGCTGGAGACAAACCCTTGTCCAAGTTGGCCGGAGGTGTTTGCGCCAAAAGAAATGTAACTTGATTCACGAGTGGCGAGCACGGTGAAATCGCCTCCGGCCGCTATCGCGTCGACGGGTGGAAGGGGAATGCGCTTCTTGGGGTCGGTTTTGGTCGGATCGTCCTGATCGAGTATAAATGGCGTAGTAATCCTGTTACTCCCGCTTGAAGTCGGAGCACGGCCCAGTTCACCGCGGATGTTATAACCCCAACCATAAACCGTCCCGTTGCTGCTCAGAACCAGTGAATGAGAATTCCCGGCCGCCAAATTTGTGATCGTCGGGGTAGGTTTTCCCTTGGGCTTGGGCAAGACAACCTCGGCTGGGCTGAGCACGACGGATGCTGTGCTCGGTGACCTAGCGCACTGACCGAAGGCGTTGTCACCCCACACATAAACCCTCTTACCTTGAAGTCCGACAACGTGCCTGGCACCACCGGCCAAATCCGACCATGCCTTTGACTTGCCAATTTTCGCGGGTTCCGCCGACGAAAGGTTTCCGGAGGTGATCTTCTTTCCCTTGCCCAGTTCACCTCGAACATTTGAACCCCAACTCCAAAGAGATCCATCCGCAATGATCGCGAAACTTGCGTTGTCCGTGGCGGCGATCTTTCGCACTCCGACGGTAACGGCGGCATTGGCGAAACTTACCCTGATCGGCGTGGATCTGGTTTGAAGATCATTCCCGCCAAGACCCAGCTGTCCAAATGCGTTGGATCCCCACGCGTAAACCACTCCCTCCTCCCCGGGTAGATCAATCAGAGCCAGGCCGTGAGCCTGTCCGGCCACAAAATCTTTGATAACTGAGCCGTCTGGCAAAGCAACCGGAACGGGTTTGCCTTTCTCGTTCACGAGCGACCCGTTACCGAGTTGACCACTTGTGTTACTACCCCAGCTGTAGAGAACTCCGTCTGCACCTAGGCCAAGCACGAAATCGTTGCCGACCGACACTCTGAGCCATGACGATGGACCGCCCAATATGCCCACCGATTGGGGGAGAGGCACCGGACTGGAATCCGCTGAATGGCCGAGTTGATATACGTCATTTTTTCCCCAGGTCACCAAAGCTCCACCGGGGGTGACCGCGGCCGCGAAACCTTCACCGGCAGACAATGTGCCGGCCGCTTCGCAAAGTGTGAACCAGCTAATCTGAGCCGCTAACCAGATCCTTAGATAAAGACCGATACGGCAGAAAAATGTATTCATTGTTGTAGAACTAGGGATGGCGTTCGCCTTTAGACGGTTGGTCCAATGCCATACGAATTAGCGATTAGACAAAGAATCAGCACAAAATTAAGGGTTGATTCGGACCTAGACCGCCGAAACGAAAGCTATTTCTTCCCCTTTGCGGCCTTGGCATCGGCTTTCGCTTTTTCCGCGATCTCCGCGTCACTTGGGCCGAATGGATCCGACCCATCCCGATATCCAGGAAGTTGATTAGCTTTGATACCAGACGCCCGCACCACGCGTGGATCAAAGACCTCGCCAATCGGCGCGCCATCGGGGCTGACCGTTTTGGCGGTGATGAAAATCAAAAGATTGCGTGCGGTATCGTTGTTGTTTTTGGACCTGTTGTTGCGCATCGCTGTTGTTCTTGTTCAGTTGTTGGTGTTGATGTGGTTTTGTT
>JAIXVP010000160.1 GCA_027482905.1 Opitutaceae bacterium | reverse complement strand
GGCAAGACCACCTCCACCGCCAAGCTCGGCCGCCTGCTGAAGAAAAAGGGCTACAACACCCCCTTCGCCGTCGCCTGCGACATCTACCGCCCCGCCGCCATCGACCAGCTCGAGATCCTGAGCAAACAGGAGGAGCTGGGCTTCTACGCCGACCGCGTCTCGCGCGACGTCCCCGCCATCGGCGCCGCCGGCCTCGACGCCGCGCGCGCCGCCGGCGCCGACCTCATCCTCTTCGACACCGCCGGCCGTCTCCAGATCGACGCCGACCTGATCGAGGAGGTGAAAAAACTCCGCGCCCGCGTCCAACCCGACGAGATCCTGCTCGTGGCCGACGGCGCCCTCGGCCAAGAGGCGGTCAACGTCGCCCGCACCTTCCACGAGGCCCTCCAGCTCACCGGCCTCATCCTCACCAAGCTCGACGGCGACGCGCGCGGCGGCGCCGCCCTCTCGATCAAGTCCATCACCGGCGTCCCGATCAAATTTGTCGGCACCGGCGAGAAGACCTCCGAGTTCGAGATATTCCACCCCGACCGCCTCGCCTCCCGCATCCTCGGCATGGGCGACGTCGTATCGCTGGTGGAGAAGGCCGCCGAGGTGATCGACGAGAAGGAGGCGGAGAAGATGGCGGAGAAGATGCGCAAGGCCGACTTCACCCTGGAGGACTTCCTCGCGCAGATGCAGCAGATCAAAAAACTCGGCTCCATCGGCGGCCTGATGGGCATGATGCCCGGCATGGGCGGGATGAAAATCGACGAGGACGCGGCCGAGCACGGCATGAAAAAGACCGAGGCCATCATCCTCTCCATGACCCACCAGGAGCGCCGCAAGCCCGACGTCTTGAACGGCTCCCGCCGCCTGCGCATCGCCAACGGCGCCGGGGTGAAGGTGGTGGACGTCAACCAGCTGCTGAAACAGTTCCAGCAGATGCAGCAGATGATGAAGATGATGAAGGGCGGCGGCTCGAAGAAGATGATCCGCCAGATGGAGCAGATGCAGCGCAAGGCCGGCGGCGGCGGTCGCGGCGGCCCGGGCGGCTTCGGCGGGATGGGCGGCGGCTTCGGCGGCGGCATGCCGCGCTTCTGAAGCTAAGCCCACGGGATACACCGAAAGCACGGAAGGCCGACGCGGCGCGCGCCTAGTCAATCTGTCCCTGCTCTGTTTTCCTCCGCGCCGCCGCCATTCACCCGAAACCGGTGCGGAAAGCCGTGCGCTAAAAATCGACAAAACACGGCCTGACCCTATTCGCCTGTCGCCGGACTCATAAAATGAGCGCCCTCTCGCAACCCAGCGAAAGGGGGCGGCGCAAGCGGGCGTTTAGTGGTGGGAAGCCCCGAAAGGGGCGGGAACCACAACAGGCTGTGGATAGCGACATAAACACCCACTACAGGTAGGAAAATGACACAAAGGGGGCCAAGTTGGCACACTAGGGCAATAGGGTGATTTACCTAATTTACTGATTATTAGGAATTACGCCGAATTGGGCACGTGGCACGGCAAACGCAAACGGTCCGCCACCTTTAAGTAATCGACCCGCAAACCGTCCAAACAATTCCGCCGATGCCCACAGATTCAACAGAAACAAACGACCAAGATAAGGCAGAAGAGATTCTTAAGGGGCTTATTGGCGTAGCATATCACAAGGCCAAGATATGGCGCGCATGGGGCATCGGATTGAAGGTCGCGATATTCGCCTACGGCGTCGCGGCAATCTTCATCCCATGCCTTAATGTCGCGTTCTCGTTGATGACGCTGGGCATCGTGGCCGTTGCCTTCTGGATTGAGTGGAAATCCGGCAACTACAAAGGCATCGCGGAAACGCTGAAACGTAAGCACGAGCTCCTAGAAGGATTTAACAAAAAACCCTCCATCGCAGAAATGACACACCTCAAGATGGACATTCCGGAAGAGTTGAGTGCGGAGCTAACGGAGATATCAAATCGCGGAATTGAGTTTGCCAGCAAAAAACCAAAGGGAGCCGCACGTCTTTTGGAGAATCTATGCGAGTGCGCTTTCTTCAGTCATCACGAATCGAAGTTTTGCGCGAACTGGTTACTGGGATTGTTTGCGGTAACTATAATCATCTCGCTAATGCTGCTGTATGCCTGCGCGTCGTGGGCTAGCGTAACGCCAATGGCGGCCACTGCCGCAAAATGTATATCTTCTGTCTTGGCGTTCCTTGTGTCCCTCGGCGTGCTGAAGTCATATATCGCATACGCCAGTTTCAGCCGGAAAGCGAAAGCCACGGATGATCGGGCGACGGCACTGCTAACGGCGGCAGCGCCGCCGGATGAATGCGATGTCCACACCCTCCTATCGGAGTATCAAATCGCCCGCAGCGCGGCACCACTAATTCCGACTTGGGTATGGAAACACCTAACCGGACAACTCAATTCCAATTGGGCGATCCGCGCAAAAGCCTTCAAACATCACAACTAAAATCGCAAATTATGACCAGCTTCGATTTCCTGACACCAATCGTAACGCAATCCGATGTCGTCACCTTCTCCGATGATCGGGTAAATCTTAAAAAGGAAAAAGCTCAGCAGTATCGCGACCAAGTTAATAACCTCCGCGACCACCTTGACCGCTACCTGCGCGAGCATCCCGACCTAGGTATTTCAAAGATGCAGCTCTCAGGGAGCCTGGCAAAAGGGACTGCACTGAGCACAATCAAGGACGTGGATGTGGCCGTGTATGTAAACGGCGAAGCACCCTCGGATCTTGACGCTCTGCTGAATTGGTTAGCGGAACGACTGCGGAAAACTTACCCGCAAATGCCATATGGCGCCATCCGCGTTGACGGTCCGTGCGTGGTAATCTCCTTCAGCGGCACCGGCATTGACGTAGATATTAGCCCTATCTTGGATCTCAACGACGAGAATGGGTATGGTTATCTCTGGGACCCCATTACCCGAAAAAAGATCAAGACGAGCATTCCGCTACACTTGAAGTTCATCCGAAAGCGGAAGGAGAAGCACCCGAATCACTACGCGCAAGTGATTCGATTGCTTAAATGGTGGGCAAAACAACGCGCCAAAGACACGCAAAACTTTGAGCTGCGCTCCTTCATCCTCGAGTTGATCGTAACGAAGCTCGCCGACGACGGGCTAGACTTCAGCAATTACCACATCGCTCTCGAAAAGGTATTCGCGTATATCATCAAAAGCGGCCTTAAGGAACGCATAGCATTCACGGATAACTACACCAGTAGCGCCCTGCCTAAATCACGCGTGCATCCGGTGGAGATCTTCGACCCAGTAAGTGCGGAGAACAACGTCGCCGACAACATTTCCGAATATACACGCCAGCAAATCGTCGACGCAGCAGAAAAAGCGCTAGATGCCATCAGCTATGCCCGCAACTGCCAGACCAAACGAGATTCGATCCAATGCTGGCAGGAACTAATGGGGGCCAGCTTTAACGCTTAAATCATAATGAGCTTTTCAATGACACGCACCGTGGCGGAGTCCTTCTCCCTCACGCACGCCAAATACCTAGCCTCCAAGGTTACATCCGATATGCTGCGCTGCCAGCAGAACTACGGGAGACCTAGCGACTCCGAAATCAACGATTACGGAACCGAACTCGCCATTTTAATGCGCGATGATTATGTGGAAAAATATGAATTTGGATTCCAAATAGACAGCAAACGAATCCTTTCATGGAGCTATACAGTCACGAGCGCTGGCTTGGGACTGACCGATGATCGGCCGGGGAGAATTTTGCCGAATGTTGACGTCGGCAAAGCGTCAATGTTCAATTTCCTGACCCCATCGCCCAAGTGGCGCAACCTTTCGGCAGAGGAAAAGACACGGATCAGAAAGGAATTACCCATCGAACGTGTCGGAGGCGAACCGCCAGCCGACGGCAACGGCTACTGGAAACCCGACCTCAACTATGTCTCCACGGCCGGAACTGCCTTGGGCCGCAAATCCTTCGTTCCTTTCTAAAAATGAATCCCAATCTATTCGAAAACGTCCTGGTTTTTCCAAACTCCGATTTCCCCGACCGCTATCATCGGCTTGTTGGGCTAGACGAGATCAAGCAACGCTTGGAAAAAGAGGCCGAAACGCTTCTCCGCCCCGACAAACTGGAAGCGTGGAGTAAAAAACATCACAGAACGAAGCTCAAGGTCCTCGATACTCTCGTGCGTCGCCCGCCGCTTTTCATTTTCGCGGGGGATGTTGGCACGGGAAAAACCGAGCTGTCCCTAACTTTTGGCGATCAAATTGCCCGGCTTGCTGATATTGAAATTGAATTATTCAGCCTCAGCCTAAACACGCGCGGAAGCGGCGCCGTTGGCGAAATGACGCGATTGATAACCGAGGCCTTTCGTGAACTCAAAGCGCGCTGCCCCAAACCGCACGCGGGCAAAAAACCAACTGGCGCGGCGATACTCGTGATAGACGAGGCCGATTCACTCGCGCAGTCCCGCGAGCTAGCGCAGATGCACCACGAGGACCGAGCTGGAGTGAATGCTTTAATTCGCGGTATCGACGAAATCGCAGCTTCTCGGCTCCCATGTATTGTGGTCATGTGCACCAATCGACTGGATTCCCTTGATCCCGCCGTGCGCCGTCGTGCCGCAGCGACATTTCAATTTGAACGGCCAAATCAGGAATTTCGTGAGAAGATCATCAAGGATAACCTCGGGGAGATCGGCCTTAGCAAAGCCGAGATAAATGAAATCGCCGAACTACTGGGTGAGTCGCAGGGCCGAAAATACGGATACACCTTTTCCGACATTACGCAGCGCTACCTCCCCAGCCTAGTCCTTTGCGCATACCCCGACCACGCCATCTCTTACGATCTATCCTGCAAAGTGGCGAGGCAGATAACGCCAACCCCACCATTTAAAAATGCAGAATCTGGTTAAATACACGCAACGACTGCGACAATTTAAAAAACCGCTCGGCAGCTTATGATAAAATAATATAAGGCAAATTTGTTTTCACGGCCAGGCCAAAGGGGTCGTGCCGTGTTTTGTAGATTCTGACGATTAGCATGGGCGGACTGGCCGAGGGACTTTCCCCAAGGACCGTATAGACCCGCTCCCATCCCTCGTCGTCGGTCAAGCGAAACAGAGGCGAAGCAAGCCGGGGTTTATTGCGGCTAGCCGCTACACCTCGGCACCACTCCTACCCGGCGACATGGCATGAAAGTAGCGCCAGCGGCCCTCGGCGCAGAATGGCGGCCGAGCCGAAGGGGTCAGGCCGAGAAATGCAAAAAGAGGTGCCCTAGGACCAAGTCCAGCTTTGGGGAGGCCAATGGTCGGGCCGTATTTTGTAAATTCTGGCGATTAGCATGGGGGTGGTTGCCGACAGAGGTTCCCCAAGGACGGCGTAGACCCGCCCCCAGCCTTCGTCGTCGGCCAAACAAGACACAGAGGGAGCGAGCCGGGTTTATTGCGGCTAGCCCCTACACCTCGGCGGCACTCCTACCCGGCGACATGGCATGAAAGTAGCGCCAGCGGCTATCGACGCGGATTGGCGTTCGTTTCGCGCCAACCCGCGACCGGACGCCCCCTTTTTTGCCCCCACTCCCCTTTGTGTCCCAACGCCAGATGCCGCCGCTCCTCCCGCCTGAAGCCTCCCCGCTGATCCGCGCCTCCGGACTGCGCTTGGCCTACCCGGGCAAAGCCGGGCCCGTGGAGGTCCTCGCCGGGCTCGACTGGGAGGTGCCGCGCGGGCGGATCACCTCGCTTGTCGGTCCGTCCGGGTGCGGCAAAAGCAGCCTCCTTCGCCTGCTCTGCGGAGTCACCCCGGCGAGCGGGGGTGTGCTGCAGGTCGACCTCCCGGCCAAACCGAGCGCGCGCGACCTGACGGTGACCTTTCAGACCCCCACGCTCCTGCCTTGGCTCACGCTCGAGGAAAACGCCTGGCTCCCTTTCCACCTCTCCGACCAGACCCCCACCGCGCAAGACCACGCCACCCTCGATTTTCTCCTCCGCACCGCGGGGCTGGAAGGCGTTCGCCAGGCCTACCCGCACGCGCTTTCCGGCGGCATGGCGATGCGGGCCGCCGTGGTGCGTTCATTTTTGCCCCGGCCGCAGCTCATCTTGATGGACGAGCCCTTCGCCGCCCTCGACGAGGTCTCCCGCGAGCGCATGTGCCAGTTGCTCGAGCGCATGTGGCTCGAGAGCCCGGCCACGGTGGTCTTTGTCACCCATAACCTCTCCGAGGCGGTGCTGCTCTCCGATCGCATCACCGTGCTCGCCGCGCCGGGCGGCCGCATCGTGACCGAAATCGAGGTTCCGTTTGCCCGCCCGCGTTCCCTCGCCCTGATGCGTGAGCCCGCGTTCCTAGCGATCGTCGGGCGCTTGCAGGACGCCATCCGCCAGGCCGAGGAAGGCGCGCTTTCTCCGGGTGTCTAAGCGCGTGCTCAGTCCCTTGCTCACCCTGGCCACGCTGATCGGGCTGTGGTGGGGCGTCGTCGTCACGCTCTCGCTCCCGGAATACCTGCTCCCGAGCCCGCTGGTCGTGGCGGCGGCCTTTCGCGCCGATCCGGGCGGCTTCCTCGGGCACACCGGGCAGACCGCGCTGGAAGGCGCCCTCGGGTTTGCCATCGCGATGGGTGCCGGGGTTTGCGGCGGGATGCTGCTCCACCGCTTCGAGGCGCTGCGGCGGATGTTGCTGCCCTGGACTTCCGCTTTGCAGGCCATCCCCATCGTGGCGATCGCCCCGCTGCTGGTGGTTTGGTTCGGCTCCGGCTTGATGGCCAAGGTCGTGATGTCGGCGGTCATCTCATTTTTCCCGATCCTCAACGCCCTGCTCGTCGGCTTTTCCGAGATCGACCGCGATCGCGCCGCGCTCTTCCGCATCTACCGGACGAGCTACGCCAAAACGCTCCGCCACCTCCTGTTTCCGTCGGCGCTGCCCACCTTCCTGATGGGGGTTAAAATCAGCGCCGGCCTGGCCATGCTCGGCGCCATCGTCGCCGAGATGACCGGGGCCGACCAGGGCCTGGGGTATTTGATCTTAAACGCCTCCTACCGGCTCGAGACCCCGACCCTCTTTGTCGCGATTTTCCTGTCCGGCACCCTCGGCTGGAGCGCCTACAGCCTCCCGGATTTGGTGCGATGGCTGCTACCGCGCTATTGGGCATCCGCCCGCGAGTGAGCCTCCACGCCCGCCGCCCCGCCCTTCCGCCGCCAAAATCTTTTCCTCCCTTGATCGCCTCCCTCCCCGCCTTCGCCCGTCCGCCCGGACGCCGCCCTCTCGCGCTCTTTGTTCTTTTCGCCGCCCTGGGCGGACTGGTGGCCTGCCAAAAAGAGAAGCCGGCGGCGGCCGCGCCCACCCCGGTCTCCCTGCGCCTCGCCTGGGTTTATGACATGGCGGAAGTCGGGATCTTTGTCGCCGAAGACGCGGGTTTTTATGCCGCGGAAGGCCTCGCCCTGGAAATCAAACCCGGCGGCTTCGGGCTCGATCCCTTCAAAATGGTCGCCGCCGGCAGCGACACCCTGGGCGTCGGCGGCGCGGTCAATCTGCTCCTCGCCCGCGAAAAGGGTCTGCCCGTCGTCGCCATCGCGGCCGAGTTCCAGGACACGCCGGTCGGCTTCATCACCCACGCCGACTCCGGCATCACCACCGTTCCCGATTTTGTCGGCAAACGCATCGGCATCCAGACCGGGACGGATACCGACACCCTCTACCGCGCCCTGCTTCAGCGCTTCAAACTGGATGCCGCCCAGATGAGCGAGGTCCCGATTCAGTATGACCCCACGCCCTTCATCGCGAAGCGGATCGACGTCCTTCCCGGCTACCTGACCAACCAGCCCATCACCCTCGCCAATCGCGGCATACCCACCCACACCATCACCGCCAAGGCATCCGGCCTGGATATCTTTGGTAACGTCTACTTCGTCACCACCGACACCCTCCAACGCCGCCCTGAAGTCGTCGCCGCCTTTCTGCGCGCCACGCGGCGGGGCTGGGAGCTCGCCCTTGCTTCCCCCGAAGCCTCCATCGCCGCCCTCCAGAAGCGTTCCAAAGATTTTGCCGAGGCCGACCTCCGGCGCATCCACGCCGCCGTGAAGCCGTTTATCCTGCCGCCCGACGCGCCCGACTCGCTCATGCAGATGAGCCCGGAACGCTGGAAAAACACGGCCGCCGTCCTCCACGCCGCCGGGCTCTCCCGCTCTTCCGAGACCTGGGTCGACGCCTTTGTCCCCTACTCCGCCGCCCCCGCACGTCCCCATGCCGATTGAACTTCCCTCTCCCGCCGAGCTCCAACAGCTCGCCGCCACGCTTTCGCTGCGACTGGACGACGCGGACGCCGCGGCCTACAGCCGGGCCTGCGCCGGCTTTGCGCCCGCCTACACCACGGTGGAAAGTCTCGCGCAAGACATCCCCGCCGTCGCCTACCCCCGCGGCACGCCGCATGCGCCCGCTCCCGAAACCAACCCCTGCGGCGGCTGGTATTACCAATGCGAGGTCAAGGGCGCCCCGCACGGCCCCCTCGCCGGCCTGCGCGTCGCCCTGAAGGACAACGTCTGCCTCGCCGGCGTGCCGATGATGAACGGCAGCCGTTCGCTCGAAGGCTATGTGCCCGAGTTCGACGCCACCATCGTCCGCCGCCTCCTCGATGCCGGCGCCACCATTCTGGGCAAAGCGGTCTGCGAAGACCTGTGCATCTCCGGCATCAGCGAGACCGCCGCCACCGGCCCCATTCCCAACCCCTACAACCCCGCCCACGCCTGCGCCGGCTCGTCCAGCGGTTGCAGTGTCCTCCTCGCCAGCGGCGCGGTGGACCTCGCCATCGGCTGCGACCAGGGCGGCTCCATCCGCCTGCCCGCCGCCTGGTCGGGCACCGTGGGCCTGAAACCCACCCACGGCCTCGTCCCCTACACCGGGATTTTCCCCATCGAGCCCACCATGGACCACACCGGGCCCATGGCGCGCACGGTCCGGGACGTCGCCCGCATGCTCGATGTCATCGCCGGCAAAGACCCCGATGACCCGCGCCAAGGCGAAGTCCATCGCCCCACATCCTACGCCGCCGACCTGGGCACATCACCCAAGGGCCTTAAAATCGCCCTGGTCCGCGAGGCGTTTGCCTGGCCCGGCGTGAGTGATGAAGCGGTCAACCTCGTCGTCCGTCAGGCCGCGCAAAAATGGGCGGAGCTGGGCGCCACCGTGACCGAGATCTCCGTGCCCGAGCACCGCTGGGGGCTCGACGTCATGATCGTGATCGGCACCGAAGGCGGCTGGCGCACCATGTTTGCCCAGGAGGGCGCGGTCATGGGCTGGAGAGGATTTTACCCGACCTCGCTGATGGAGGCCTTTGCGACCGGCCGGCGTAAACACGGTGATGCGATCTACCCCTCGGCTAAGATTCTCGCGCTCATGGGCCAGCACCTCCACCAGCGCTACCACGGTCAACACTACGCCAAGGCGCAAAACGCCGGTCGCGTCCTGCGCCGCGCCTACGATCGCGCCCTGAGCGAATTCGACCTCCTCGTGATGCCGACGATCCCCTTTCTCCCGCCCCCGCTTTCTCCGACCCCGCTCCCGATCGAGGACAAGATTCGCCGGGCCAACGAGCCCCTGTTCAACACCGCCCCCTTCAACATCACCGGGCACCCCGCGCTTTCGCTCAACGCCGGCTTCGCTCGAGGCCTGCCCGTCGGCCTGATGATGGTCGGCCGCCACTGGCAGGAAAAACCCCTCCTCGAAGCCGCCCACGCGCTCGAAACCGCTCTCGCCCCGACCCTCGCACCCCCGCCGCTACGGATCAGCTACCCCCGCGCCGGCTAGGGCTTTAAAGAGAATATCATACCCATCACCCCCAGCTTTTGGACTTTAGGTGGACGGGCGGGGCCCTCCGCCCGTGGATCGGTCGACCGCTCGACGGCCGCGTGCGCAGGGACGCGCACGCCCACCCTTAGGGTCTAAACTCGAACGGGGTTTGTTTTAGATCCGCAACTGGCCAAAACAGCCGAGGGAGTCTCGGGGTGCTACAGCGGTGACGGCGGAGGCAATGGCCGCGAGCAAATCGGACTGGTTGCGTGTCCTGGCCTTCCCGGACTCAGGCCGTCCCGTCTTAGGGCTCAGGCTGCGGCCGCCTTCGTCCGCGCCAGACGGGCGGCCATCGCGCCGTGCAGGGTGAGTTGCAGCGGGGGATAGATCAGCCGCGGCGGCAAAATCAACCCGGTGCGCGAGCGTGGCGCGGATCGAGGAATCCGAGACTAGGACTTCAGGATGGTCAACCCGCACGGCCCGGCTGGACGTGGGAAAAACCCGCCCGTTCATCGCGACGCCACGGCGTGCGTGGGGAATCGCTTTTCGGGCGCCCGTTCCCGCCCGTGCGCGACCCCTCGTTTACGCCGCAGCGTAGGCCTGGCCGATGGCGGCGGCGGCGGCGTCGATGCGACCCTGGGCGGCGGCCAGCCCGAGGCGAAGCACTTTCACGGCCCGGTCCTTGCGGCCGCGCGCGGCCCAGTCCTCGGCGAGGGCGTTGAGCGCGCGGAGTTTCATCGCGCCGAGCGCCACCGGCGGGAGGTGGGCGATGTCGGGGCAGGACAGCAGTCGTTCGCGCCAGCCCTTGGCCTCGTCGCGCCGACCGGCCGCGTCCGCCAGGGCGGCGCGCAGTTCGCAGACCAGCGGATGGGGCGACTCAGCGCCGGTCGGCAAACAGGCCTCGGCCTCGGCTGGACGGCCGGCGAGCCAGAGGCTCTCCGCCTGCTTGATGCGGGCCGCGACCTCCAGGCGTCGACGCCGCCCGGCCGAGCGCCGCGCGCATTCGTCGTAGAGCTCCGCCGCGCGGAGATGTTCGCCGGAATCGAAGAAACTCGCGGCGTGGAAAAACCAGAGATTCGGGTCGGCGTCGGGCTCGCGCGCCAAGGCGGCCTCGATCAGGGCGCGGTTGCGGAGGGTCTTGGCCGGCATCGCGGCGGCGGTGGCGTAGCCGGTGTGGAGGAAGGGAAGGTCCGTATCCACGATCCGGATGCCCTCGCGCTCCAGCGCGGTGTTGACCTGCTCGTGGATCGGCCGCTCGAAGCGAACCCGCGGGTGGCGGGGGAAAAGCCGCACGATGGAGACCGAGATGTGCCCGGCGGATTCCGGCAGCAGGTTCCGCTGCACCAGCGCGCGGGCGTGGTCGGCGGGGCCGGCCACGATGGCGCGCAAGGCGTCCCGGCTCTCGGCGGGCAGCGTCTCGTCGGCGTCGAGCACCAGGATCCAGCGTCCGGTCGCGAGTTCGAGCCCGGCGTTGCGGGCGGCGCTGAAATCGTGCGGCCACGGAGGCACGAGGACGCGCGCGCCGGCGGCCCGGGCGAGGTCGGGCGTGCCGTCGGTCGAGCCGGGGGCGACCACCACGATCTCGTCGGCCAGGCCGCGAACCGACCCGAGGCAGGCGGGCAGGTGCGCCCGCTCGTTGCGGACGATCATGCAGAGGGTGAGGCGCGGCGCGGAGGGCATGGGAAAGGGAGGCGCGACAGGGCGTTCCGTCCTATCGACGCAACGCGGCGGGGACTTGAGGGAGGGTCCAAAAAAGAAGCCCCGTCCGCTTGCGCGGACGGGGCCCTTTGGAACCCAATCAGGATGTCGTCATGCGTTAGCGGAGCAACGAGAGCGCGGTCTGGGAGGAACCGTTGGCCTGGGCGAGCATGGAGGTGCCGGCCTGGACCAGGGTGTTCCAGCGTGCGAGCTGCGTGGACTCCGACGCCACGTCGACGTCGATGATGCGGCTGTTGGCGGCTTCGAGGTTGGCCTTGTTGATGGTCAACAATTCGCCCGCGAAGTCCAACCGGCTCTGCTCGGCGCCATTGGTGGCGCGCATGGTCGCGACGCCTTCGATGGCGGTCTTGATGTTCGCGAGCGTCACCGCGCCGAGGTTGGCGGCGCCGGTCACGGCGGTCACCCCGGAGTTGCCGGCGAGATCCTTGGCGGAGAGGTTCACGGTCTGACCACCGTCTTCGGACACCTGCGTGGTGATCGCATTGTTGAAGACGCTGATGTTGTTGAACTTCTCGGCCGCGATCGACGTGATCTGCGACTTCAGCTGGGTGAACTCCGCATCGTAGTTCGCCAGGTCGGTGCTGTTCTTGGTGGGATCGGCGTAGAGGGTCTTGAGCTCGCTCACGCGATCAAGAACCTTGCCGGCCACCTTGAGGGCGCCGTCCTGGGTTTGGAGGAACGAAACGGAGTTACCGATGTTGGTGCTGGCCGCTCCTGAGCGCTTGGCGGCGGCCGACAGTTTCATGGAAACTGCGAGACCGCCCGCGTCATCGGCGGGGCTTACGATTTTCGAGCCGCTGGAGAGCCGGTTGAGGCTCTTCTGCAGCATCGAGTTCGAGGCGGCGAGGTTGTTGGAGGCAACGGTCGCCGTCGTGTTGGTGTTAATTACGACTGCCATGGTGGTATCTTTCCTTGATGAACGCGACGTCCGTCGTCGCCACGGATCCGGCTGGCGGGCCGCATCAGACCGTCCGGGGCTTTGAACCCCAAAGCGTTACCCTGCGGGGAAAGCTGCTGGCTGTGGTGGTAGTCTCCAAGAAGGGAGATGCCAGGTTTGGGCGCGTAATTCCGTTAAGAGGTCAGGAGGGGGCCGCCGTCAGCGACGGCGGGCTCCCGTCGGCGGCCCCGGCGGGCCGCGGGACGTCGCTTAGCCTCGGAGGAGCTGAAGGACGTTCTGGGAGCTCTGGTTCGCCTGCGACAGCATCGAGGTGCCGGCGGAGACCAGGGTGTTCCAGCGGGCCAGCTGGGTGGATTCCGCCGCCACGTCGACATCGACGATCCGGGAGCTGGCGGCCTCCAGGTTGGCCTTGTTGGTGGTGAGCAGTTCGGCCGCGAACTCGAAGCGGCTTTGCTCGGCGCCGTTCTTGGCGCGCATGGTGGCGACGCCCTCGGTGGCGGTCTTGATCTGGGTCAGGGTCACGGCGGACAGATCGGCCGCGCCGGTGATGGCGGTCACGCCGGTGTCGGCCGCGAGGTTCTTCGCGCTCATGTCCACGGTCTGGCTGCCGTCCTCGCTGACCTGGGTGGTCAGCACGTTGGCGGAGAACAGATCCTTGGTGTTGAACTTCTCGGCCGCGATCGACGTGAGCTGGGCCTTCAACTGCGTGAACTCGGCGTCGTAGTTGGCCAGGTCCGAGGCGTTCTTGGTCGGATCGGTGTAGAGCGTCTTGAGCTCGCCGATGCGTTCTATGACCTTGCCGGCGACCTTGAGCGCGCCCTCCTGCGTCTGCAGGAAGGAGATGCTGTTGCCGATGTTGATGTTGGCCGCGCCCGAGCGGCGGGCGGCGGCGGTCAGTTTCATGCTCACGGCCAGGCCGCCGGCATCGTCGGAGGGATTGACGATCTTGGAACCGCTGGAGAGCCGGTTGAGGCTCTTTTGCAGCATGGAGTTCGAGGCGGCGAGGTTGTTCGATGCGGAGGTGGCCGCCGAGTTGGTGTTGATGACGAGTGACATGTTGGGTTCTTCCTTGATTAAACTACCCTGTCCGTAGGGCGACGGGCCG
>JAIXVP010000295.1 GCA_027482905.1 Opitutaceae bacterium | reverse complement strand
TTGAGCTGCACGTAATCGTCGCCCGCGATTTCGTCCACGAAGTTGCCAAGGAGCACGAGGGTGCCTTTGGGGCCGCGTGAAGGATCGAGGTAGAAGCGCGTCTGGAGATGAGGGGGCAGGCGCTGGAAATACGTTTTGCCGGCGCTGGACGTGGTGAGGACCGAACTCGGCAGGGCGGCAAGTTGACCTGGAGCGCCGAGCGCGAAGATCTTTTCGCGGATCGGATCGTGGAGCGTAACGCTGGGAACGGTTAAGCCGCCGTTTGCGATCGATTGCTGATAATACACGACGGCGCTCTTCTGCGAGTAAACGTCGGGAAGTCCGAACTTGGGCAGCGTGAGCGTTTCGGCGACGCGTAGGCTCGGGGCGTTGGCCGGCCAGATCGGGCGGTAGGTGATCGCCAGCGACGAGCCGGTGACGGGATCGCCTTGCGGCACGCCGGCCGAGAGCGGGCGTAAATATGGCAAGATCGTGCCGACGGCCGGTTGCGAGGCGGCGCCGGGCACCCAGAAACCTTCGCGCATCGTGTAATAGAACCGCATGAGGAACGAAGGGGAGGCGCTCGCATGCGGACCGCGATACACCCAGTTGTAGCCCTTGCGGTCGGTGAAGGTGAAGGCGGTGTAGGCGTCCGGCCCGAGGTGGGCCGTGTCGGCCACGCCGCCGGGAACTTCGACGTTTTTGGTGAGACCGTCGGCACCCACCGGCAGCGGCAAAAGCGGGAGCGGCATGGGGGCCTGCACGATGGTGCCGGCGGTGACGGGATAGTCGAAGCGAACGTTTTCCGTTTCGCGGATGATCTTAAACACGCTCATCGCCGGCCGGCCGTCGGTCGGCGAGGTGTGGCGAAGCAAAGCGTAAGGCTCTGACGTGAAAGCGGTGCCGTCGGCCGAAAGGTCGTTGAGGTCATCGCGCAGGGCATAGACGCGGCCGTTGAGCAGAAGGGCGTGTTCTTCGTTCGGGTTGAAGCCGCGCGCGGTGCGGTCGTTTTGGACGTAGAGCCGGCCCGCGACTTCCGCAGGCGTGAGCTCGCCGGAACCGGCGTTGGAGGACAGGACTAGCTCGCGCGGGGCCGTCGGGTAAGACACGGCATAACGGACTACCTTGGAGGGCACGTAGAAGGGCAAAAAGGCGGGCGTAGGCGGTTCCACACGTTTGAACCACCACACCTTGAGGGTCGATTTGCCGGGGACGGCATTCACGGGAATGATCGCTCCGCGGGCCGCGTCCTCGACCCCGACCGAATAGGGATCCAGGTAGGCGGCTGGATCGTAACTGTCGCTAAGGCCGGCGTCGGTTACGATGTATCCGGCCGGGGCATAGTCGGTCGAGGGCGGGAGCACACGCTGGCCGACCGTGGCGGAGAGACTCAGGGGCGAGCCCGCACCGTCGGCTTGTTGGAAGCCCTCGCGATCATCGACCTGAGTATAGACTCGAACATACCATACCTCGTTGCCGCTGCTGAATTTGATCAGGGTGCGGTTCACGCCGTCGCCGCCGCCGGGAAGGTTCAAGACCAGGCGTTGGGTCGTGGCATCAAGATTGCCCTCGGTCTGATTACCATCGTCTTGAAACACCACCTGGGGAAGCCGTCCCGAAGCGAACTGGATACCGGTGCCGGCAGTCGAGCCGCGCGCGGCCACGGTGTTGTGGGCGTAGGCGTCGAGCGAATCGGGCCAGCGGATGATATAGGCGTTCTTTGCCTTGGGCCAATACAGGTCGATCGGCGTGGAAGCGGTCTCGGAAGCGATCGCGGCGTCACGATTTTCCAGCCAGTAAAAAACCACGCGATCGGGGTTCGAGTTTTCCCGTTCCGCGTAGTAGTCGAGCGTGCCATCGGCTCGCGCGTGGGTGCCGTAAAATGTTGTTCCAGCTGGTGATAAGGAGTTGACCGGCGAGGCGAGCCAAGATTCGCCACCGTCGGGCGGAAGCGGCCGGTTCTCGGCATCGCGGGCCGTGATACGTTCGCCGAGGTTTACGGTGGCGTTGACCGTCTGGGCGACGCGGGTGACATCGAGAACATCGGCTCCGAGGAAGGTGTGGGCGGAGCTTGAGCCCGGTTTCAGTTTGCCGAGGTATTCCACAATCACACGGCCTTCCACGTTGTAGGCACGGATTTGGCCGCTGCCGCCGAGCTTCTCGAACCAGACCGTGCGCCTTTCGGGCGCCAAGGAGGCGGACGGATCGGCGTTGGTCGAGACGCCGACCTGTTTGTATTCCTCGGCGACCGTCACGGGCACCAAGGCGTTGTAGACGGGGTTGACGGTTTCAATATTGCCGATAGGAACCGAGACGATCGGGCCGCTGAAGCTCCGCTCGGTCCAGAAGATCGTGCGCGTGGGTTTTTTCGTGGCGGAGGAGACGGTGAAGGTTTCTTCGCGGAAACGGTAGCGGAGCCTGGTGTCTGTGCCGCTTGTCACCGGGATTCGCGTGACCCAGGTGATGGCGACGCGGCCGGCTTGGGAGGCGAAAGTTTTCTCTGCGTGCGGACTGTGATAGTAATTGAGCGTGGTGCCGGCGGGAATTTTCGGGGAGGCGTCCTGCGGGCCGGCGGGGTGGGTGAAGTTTTCACCGGGTTGGACGGGCTGGATGCGCCAGTAGGTGGCGTCGGCGGGGAGAGCGTTGCCGGCGTCGTCGGTGGTGGGGGGTGTGATGTATTCGCCGAAGAGGTAACGCGGGGCTCCGCTGGCGAAGGCTCCGCCAAAGGTGCCTCGCAGATGGATGACGGCCACGCCGGAGGGCGTGGACGTGCCGGGGACGAGGTTGATTTGGGAGGGATAGCGGGCCGTCAGGGTTTCGCTGGTGGAAGTCGCGCCGAGGCTGGCGGCGGTCACGCCCATGCCCGCGAATTGCGGCTGGGTGGGGAGGATGGGCGGGGTGTTGTCGGCCTCGAGCGGCACCGTGCCGCGGTAGAGCGTGTTGTAGGCGCCGGTCTTGATTTCATATTGGGCGCGGGCGAGGGCGCCGGCGGCCAGCGCCAGCAGCACGCCGCACATGAGCCGGGAAAAGCGCCGGAGACGGGTGGTCATAGCGGGACGGGTCGGCCGTGATACGAGGCGTGCGAGGCTCAGCGATCCGAGACGATGAAACGCAACGAGACGTCGGGACTCACAGCGGCCCAGATGCGGAACTTGTTATACTTGGGCTGATGGGTGACGGTGCCGCCGGAGTAGGTGCCCGTGGCACCGGAGAGGGCGATCTCGAACGAGGTGCGGTCGGGCTGGGCTGTCACGGTGGCGGTGCTGGTGTTGGCCGACGGCGTGCCGGTCATGCCCGCGATAGTGAGGGTTTCGCCGACTTGGATGGCGTGCGGGTTGTCTACGGTGATGGTGAGTTTGTTGGTGCCGGTCACGACGGAGACGACGTTGAAGGTCACCGGCGGGCCGCCGGCGTTGGCGTTGGAGGCGTTGGGCTCCTGGTTTTGGTTGAAGGGCGCCGCTTCGCCAGGGCGCAGAGAGCCGGGGTAGAAATTGTAGAACGCGCACCAATCGTCGACGTTGGCGAAATTGACGGTGCCGTTGTTCAGCGCCTGGGGGTTCACCCGGAAATTGTAGGCACCGGCGGAGAAGGTTCCGGTGTTTGATGTATTCATGTTCTGGTGGGCGGCCACAGCCCAGACGATGTTGGGATAGTTGGGGTCGGTCACGAATCCGGGTTGCTGGAGGCTGAACCGAATAACTCCGATCCGGCTGTCGGACCCACCGGTGACGCGATGCCATCCATAGTAGGTGAGCACGCAGCCATCGATGTCGTTGCCCAGATCGCCGAGGTCGATGGGGACAAGGGTGCGGCCCTTGGTGCGGGCAGTCACATAGTCCGGATTGACGGCCTGGCTGTAGATGTGGCGCTGCTTGGGCAGTCCTTCGCGGACGGTGGTGGTGAGGTCGGCGAGGGCGATGGAGCCGTCGACGATCTTGGTGCTGTCGACGGAGTTCGCGCCCTGTTTGGCGAGGGTGACGGAACCGTCGGCGAGTTTGGCGGTGGCGACGGCGCCTTCGCCGAGTTTGGCGGTGGTGACGGCGCCGTCGGCGAGTTTGGCGGTTTCGACGGCGTTGTTGGCGAGGTCGGAGGCGGCGACGGAGCCGTTTACGAGCTTGGATCCGTCGACGGAGTCGTCGGCGAGCTTGGCGAGGACGATGGTGCCGTCGGCGAGTTTGGTGGCGTCGATCCCGCCGACGGCGAGTTTGGCGCCGGTGACGGAACCGTCGGCAAGGGCGGTGGTGGTGACGGCGCCGGGGGCGAGTTTGCCGGACGTCACGCTGGTGTCGGCGAGGGCGGCGGTGCCCACGGCGGAGGCGGCGAGCTTGGCGCCGGTGACGGCGCCGGCGGCGAGGGCGGCGCTGCCGACCGCGTCGTTGGCGAGGGCGCTGGAGGCGACGCCGCCGGCGGCGACGGCCTCGGCGACCTGGGCGCGGAAGGCGAAGGGCGTGGTGACCACTTGCTGGCGCGGGGAGGCCTCGACGTCGTTGGCGGGGTTGCCGTCGCCGTCGTCGACCGTGACTCCGAGGAAGCGGGCCTGGCCGTTGAAGACGGCGGCGCTCATGGTGGTGAAGGCGTTGCCGGTCTCTCCGGAGACGGGCGTGCCGGTGCCGACGAGGACGCTGAACTCCCCGCCGGAGACGGTGACGTTTTGCTGCTCCGAGTAGAGGCGGTTGGCGGGAACGGTGGCGCTGGGGCTGTCCCAGATCCGGAAGATGACGATGCGGTTGACCGGAGCGGTGTTGCCGATGGGAACGCCGGCGGCATCGGCGACGCGGCCTTGGTAGCTGATAAGGCCGGGGACGTTGGTGGACTGGGCGAAGAGCGAGGAGGACGACGCGAATGCGAACAGGGCGAGTAGGAGCTTCTTCATGATTGTGAGAGGAAGGGAAATACGTGGCGGATGGTGGGAGTAAGGGGTGGCGGGCCTGGCTGGTGGATCGGGAGGGTGGCGATGCCGGCGTCTTTCAGTTCAGCGTGATCGAACCGATTTCGCTCACGCGGCGGAGCTCGAAGGTGCCGTTGACGGTGAGCGGTTGTTTGTGGAGGCCGGTGAGGATTTCGGTGTAGTTTCCTCCCAGCACGGTGGTGCCCCAGCCGGTGGCACCGGTCCCGGCGGGCGGAGTGGTGGTGAACTGGAAGCGGCACTCGCGGGTAACGTTGTAGCTTTCGACGCCGGCGCCGAGCGGGACGCCCCGGGCGTCCTTGTTGTCGTGGTCCGGGTGGTAGGTATGGACGAAAGGATTGGTGCGGTCGTTGTAGGGGATGTTGACCGTGCGAACGAGGGTCTGGCCGAGGGCGACGGAACCGGTGCCGGTGGAGATTTCGGTGTCCAGCGGCAGGGTGACGGAGAGGAGGCGGGTGGCGGAGGCTTTTTCGTCGGATTTAAGGCCGGATTCGCGGGTGCAGAGGCCGAGCGCGTGGGGCTCGGAGGCGAGTTTGCCGATAAAAACCTGGGAAAGGAGACGGGCGACGCCGCTGTCATCGACGTGGAGGATGACGCGGAGCGGGTAGCTGCGGGGGGTGGTGGCGCCGGGCGAGCCGGGGGCGGTGCTCCGGACTTGGCTGACATCGATATCGCCGAGCCAGAGGCCGGCGAGCGAGGCGACGGAGGCCGAGGCGGGCAGGGAAACATCAAACAAATTGGCCGCATCCGTGATGCGCAGGAACGAGGCGTAGAAGGCATCCTGGGTGGCGCCCATGGTGGAGCGGTCGACGCCGAAGGAGAGTTCGACGGAGGAAAGCGGCCCGAGCGTCTGCGTGTAGGGTCCGGTGATGGGCGTTTCAGTCCAGGAGACGGTGCCGACGTCGAGGGTGCGACGGGTGAGCGGGACGACGCCGGTGATGCTTGGCTGGCCGACCGGAGCGGCGGCGGAGGCCGCCGGGGCGAGGGTGAGGTTAACGGTGGCGGAGGAGCGATTCCGGAGGCGGAGGGTCACCACGGAGCCGGTGCGGCCGAAGTGCAGGCCGGCGGTCGGCGAGGAGACGATCTCCACCGGTGCGTCGAAGTCGCCCACGACCTGGGCCTCGAACCAATAGGCCTGGTTGCGGTCCAGGCGCTCGAGGCTTGGCGAAAAAATCTGCAAGGGGTTGCCGGGCCCGAGTTCGCCGCCGACGTATTTGTAGATCCGGGTGTTGGCCGCGATGGCGGCGGGGAAGGTGGAGAAGTAGTTCGAAAACAGGGGATAGCCGGCGCCGAGGCGGGAAGGGAAGCCGAGGAAACTGGCGCCGCTACGCACCCAGGTGTTCGCCGGCGGACGCAGCTTTTGCACCAGAGGAATGGAGTAGGTCGTGGTGCTCGGGCCGGCGCAGCGCACAAGGTAACCGGCCTGGCCGGTGAGCTGGAACAGGGTGGCGGATTCGGGCGACGAGCGTTGCCAACGGCTCCATTCCGGCGTGCCGGCGGAAGGGATCAGCGGAGATTCCTCGAACTGGGTGGCGGTGGGGTTGGGGTTCCAGCGCCAGATCTCCAGCACCCCGGGGTGGTCGGCGAAGAGCGTGGCGATATCGCCCTGGGGCAGGTCGCCGTGGAGGAAGATCGAGTTCCAGCCGCCGCGCAGGGTGTAGGTGGTGGACTGCCATTGCGCGCGGAGGACGGAGGGCGCGAAAGCGAGGAGCGCGCCGGCCGCGAGAAGGAGGAGGGACCGGAGTTTCATCGGACGGTGAGGCGGTAGAAGTTTTTCCCCCCCGGAAGGGGCGTGGCGTAGGCGGGGGTGACGGCGACGTCGGACGCGCGGAAAAAACCCCCGCGCGGTCCGTCCGGGGTGGTGCCGAAGGGGACGGGCGTCCACGACACGAGGTCGGTGCTCTGCTCGATGGTGTAGACCTTGCCGGTGATGGCGAAAAACTCGAAGTCGGCGCGCTCGGGGGTGAGGGCCTTGATGACGAGCTCGAAGCGTTCCGTGGCGTCGCCGGCGAAGGTGCCGGCCACGTATTCCTGGAAGTTGCCGACGCCGTCGCCGTCGAGGTCGCCGTTCTTGTCGAGACGGGCCAGATCCCACCCGGCCGAGCCTGGGTATTCGCCGAGTTGATACAGCTGCCAGTGTTCCCAGGCGTCGGGCAGGCCGTCGCGATCGGCGTCCTCGCCGAGGTTCAGATCGAGGCGGACGCGCTCGCCGCCGACGCCGGCCCGGAGGTCGCCCGAGACCTCGATGGGGTAGAACAGCTCGCCGTTGAGCGAGACGACGAGCGAGTAGAGCCCCTTGGCCGGCAGGGCCGCCTCGGTGTAGGTGCGGGTGCCGGAGCGCGCGGAGTCGACGCGCATATCCAGCTCGTAGTTTTGCTCGGGTTGCCGGGCGTTGAGGATGGGCGTGCGCCCGATTTCCTCCGCGTCACGCAGCAGGATCAGCTCGGCGCCGTCCACGGCCAGGGTCGTCCCCGTCTGGTCGCGGATCAAACCGAAGATCGTGTAGAAAGGCGCGGGGGGAAAGGCTTGTCCGGTTGCAGCCAACGCGAAAGCCGACAGGGCACCGATTTTTCGGAATGAACGAGGGTTCACGGCGGATAAAGTCAGGATTCAAGCGGCGGGTTTCCGCTCCTGTCCGGAGCTGGTTCGGACGGGGTTCGCAGGCGGGCGCGGTCTACGGGATGCGGCTTCATGTCGCAGTGTCAGTTGCCGGAGTGCGAATAGGTGCGGAGGAAGAGCTCGATGTCCTTCACGCTGGCGACGAAGCGATTCAGGCCCTCCTGTTCGTTGGCGAGGAGGCTGTAGGCGGGGATGACGATCTTCCAGCCGCCGTTCCAGACGCTGCGGCCGACCAGGCGCGAGCTGGTGAACTCGGAGGGGATGGAGCTATAGAAGAACGCGGGATCGTTCACCGGGCGGAAGGCCTGGTGCTTGCGCAGGATCCAGGGCTGTTCGCTGAGGGTGCCGTCGGCGTTGTAGAAGTTCGTGGTCGAGAAGGCGGTCGCGCCGAGGTTGAAGGGCAGCGGCAGGGCCTGGTCGGCCACGTTCCACGAGCGCACCGCGCCGGTGTCGCCCAGCGGAGGGGCGAGCATGTAGTCGCTGCCGGTCGGGATGAGGTAGAGGTAGGGCGTGCCGCTGAGGGAGTTGGGCGCGTTGGAGGCGGCCGTGCCGGCGTCCACCACCCCGATGGCGTAGGGGTTCATGCCGACGTAGCCGCGCAGGACCATGCCGACGGAGTAGATCTTGGTGGCGTAGTTGGAGGCGGAGAAGGCGTTGTCGCCGCCGGCGAGGGGCAGGCCGAAGAAGTTTTTCCCGTGCTCGATGGTGGTGCGGAAGGGGATGACGATGCCGGGGACGTTGCCGCCGCCGGTCTTGCGGAGGTTGCGGCACGACGCGGCGACGTCGGGATCGGCGAGCAGATTCGGCACGATGTGCTGCTCCAGGGTCTGCTGCCACTGGGCGTCGTCGTCGGTGCGACTCGAATCGTCGAGGAGGCGGAAGAGTTCGCGGCGGAGGGAGAAGAGGGTGCCGTTCTGGTCGGGGTTGTTGATGCCGAGGCGGCCCTTGGCGACGGACCAATCGGCCTGGATGCGGGCCATGGTGCCGGCGAGGCCGGAGTCGCCGGTGGTGCCGACGGTGGCCTGGGGCTGGCCGCCGGTGAGGTCGCCGAGGGCGCGGGAGGCGACGATCTTGTTGATCACGTCCTGGCCGGCGGGGGAACCGAGCAGGCCGGTCTCGTAATCGTAGCTCTTGGCCGCGAGGTAGGTGTAGCGCGAGGCGAGGTCGAAGAGGGAGCGGTATTGCTCCAGGGCCTCGTTGCGGAAGGTGCGGAAGGTGACGTCCTTGGTGCGGTAGCCCTGGACGAGGGCGGCGGCGCGCTGGCGGAAGATCGTGCGGTCTTCCTGGATACGCACGCCCTCGGCGAGGACGTTGCGCATGCGTTCGGCGGAGCGCTGGACGGCGCCGGCGAGGGCGAGGATTTCGTTCCGGGCGTTGAGGGTGTCGCGGAAGATCAGCTCGAACTCGTAGGCGACCTGGGCCTGCTGGTAGGTGAAGCCGAGTTCCTCGATGGCGGACTGCGTGTCGCCTTCGATTTCGCCGACATCGAGATCGATGTTGTCCGCCTCGGCGGAGAGGATGCCGGCGGAGAGGGTGGTCAGGTTCGCGGTCAGCGCGCCGACAAACAGGAACGTGCCGCGGACGGCGGACGTGACGTCGTTGGAGAGGCCCACCTCGCCGGGGAGGAACTCGGCGAAGGAGGACGCGAGGTCGCGGGCGGAGGCGCCGGCCAGGGACAAGGCGGTGGCGGCGGTGCGCAGTTCTTGTTGGGTGGATTCCAGTTTCGCGATTTTTTCGTCGGCCTCGCCCTGGATCTCGGCGGACGCGAGGCGCGTGGCGATGAGTTCGCTGTAGAGGTCGTAACGTCGCTGGAATTGCGCCTCCTTGGCGCGCAGCCGATCCACGCCGGCGAGGAGGGCGCCGTAGGCCTCGTGGGTGTCGAGGAGGGATTGTTGCAGGCGGCCGGTGACGGCGCGGGTGCCGAGGGCGGTGCCGCCGCTGGCCCACACGTCGGCGAATTGGACGAACTGGTTGGGCTGGATGTTGATGGTCTTGAGCGTGGTCTGGGCGACGTCCTCCTCCTCGGAATCGAAGGCGTCCTTCACGGAATCGACGTCGAAGGTCTCGAAGGTCGCGATCTCCAGCGGCACGCGGAGTTCCACGGAGACGGGGGCGGTGGAGTCCACCAGATCGGTGGGGCGGTCGATGACGAACCACTGGGCGGTGTCGGGGCCGGCGTAACCTTGGGCGTAGGTCTTGCCGACGCCGATGCTGCCGGAATAGGGCGTGCCGTAAATCTCGATGAGCTGCTTAACGTAGGCGCGCTCCTGGTCCACGATGGCGGCGTTGGAGCCGTCCAACTGGTTCTCCTGGGTGCGGAGCAGGCGGGTCATCTTGCCGGCCTGGTCGAAGGCACCCTTGGCGTTCAACACGGCGCGGAGGGAGCGGTCGTAGATTTGTTCGTAGTGAGATTTGCCGGCTTTGAGCTCAGCGGCGGAGATGTCGAAGGCGATGGCGCCGGGGCTGAGGCCGAGCGGATTCAGGTGGGCGTTGGCGCTGTCGATCGTGCTCTGGAAGGTCTCGCCGAGGGCGGGCAACTCGCGGAGGGACGTGACGGTGGTGCGGTCCACGACCTGGATGCCGGTGTGGTTGGGGTCGTTGTCCACGTCGGGGAGAATGGCGCTGCCGATCAGCCAGTTCAGGTAGGTGCCCTGGGCGGCGCGGGAGGACCATTCATCGAGGCCCCATTGGCGGGTGGCGCCGGTGCGCGGGTTGGGTTTGCCGTCGCGGAAATGGGACCAGCCGGCGGCGGGGTCGTCCTTGTAGGCCTGACGGTGGGTGAGGCCGGCGACCTGTTGGGCGGTGCGGGCGAGGTTGGCGGCGGTGTCGGCGAACTTGCGCTCGTCGAAGTAGTTCACCTGCACGGTCTGGCCCAGCACGGTCACGCCCTCGGTGCGGGGCGTCCAGGTGAAGTTCGGGTTCTGGAGCAGGCGGGTGTAGTTCTTCAGCGCGGTCAGGTAATGGCCGTAGGCGTCGCCGTGGCCCTGGGGGAACATGCGCTGGGCGTCGGCGGCGTCGAGGGCCCCGTTGGCGGTGGGGCTGCCGGCTTTTTCGCGGATGTTGTAGTTCACCGCGTAGAGGGCCTCGCCGGAGAGGATGCCGCGGGTGTAGTTCCAGTAGAGGCGGTTGTAGCCGGGCGAGACGGTGACGCCGGGGGCGAGGAAATCGTCGCGACCACGCAGGAGGGCGAGCTCCTCGTCGAGCACGCTGGCGACCTGGCCCTCGAAGGAGAAGCGCGAGGTGTTGACCTCGGTGGAGTTGTTGGCCGAACCGTCGTCGATCGAGATGGTGGGGTTGGCGGCGTCGGCGTAGGCCTCGTTGCCGAGGATGGTGTAGAGATCGTTGAGGTAGCCGGCGGCGAGGAGCAGGGCGTCGTTGGCGGCGCCGTAGTTGAAGCCGGCGTCGATGCTCATCATGCGACCGCGATTGAGCACGGTTTCATAGATCTCGATCAGGCCAAAATCGTTGATGTTGGCGAGGGACAGGGCGACGTCGCCCTCCCAGCGCTTGCCGGCCTGGGTGAGGACGGAGACGTCGGTGTTGATCGACGTGTTGTAGAGATCGGTGATGCGCTGGTTGAAGGGGTTGATGCCGGCGAGCACGCGCTTGATCCAGCCCTCGACGAGCTTGGGCGGCATCCAGCGCGACCACTCGGTGCCGGCGACGCTGCCGGCGGAGGCCTTGGGGCGGTAGCGCATGGTGAAGTAGTTATCCGACATCACGAGCAGCGGGCTGCCGAGCGCGGCGGTGGGCGAGCCGCCGACGATCACTTCGTTGGAAAGCGTGCCGTTGGGGAGCTGCCACGGCGAGCCGACGGCCACGACCTGATCGGTCTCCTCGGAGGCGTGCAGGCGGAAGTCGATGCTCGAACTCGAGCCGGCGTCGGCGGTGGTGTAGAGGGCGACTTCGAGGGTGTTGGCGCCGGCCTGGAAGTAGTTCGGATCGATGGTGAACTGGCGCGCGAGGCCCTCGGCGGCCAGCCCGGTGGCGGCGCCGATATTCGCGAAAGGCTCCGGCGCCTGGTAGGCGAGCGCGGCGACGCCGTTGACGTAGAGGACGAAGCCGGTGAGGTCGGCGACGTTGGCGCTGAAGATGATCTGCGCGGGCACGCCGGCGGAGAAATCGATGTCGTTGGCGGATTTCGCCACCAAGCCGGGGAGGATGGTCCCGACGCCGTCGGGCGAGCCGGCGGCGCGGATCTGCACGGAGCGCGGGAGCAGGACGGAGGTGCCGGCGGTGTATTCATCGGCGGAGGGCAAATCCCCGGCCGGGCTCTGCACGAGCTGCCAGGCGACGCCGAGGCGCGAGCTCTGCGAGTAGGTGTAGATGGGGGCGGAGACGCCGCCTTGGGGCGGGGCGTAGCGCCACTCGAACTCGTAGTCCTCGGGCTTGGCGGCGAAGTCGCCGCTGTGGCGCAGGCTGATTTGCTCGTCGAGCGGGTTGAGCGAAGGGAGGACTTTGAGGTCGCCGGTGTAGAGCTGGGGCACGACCTTGAAAACCTTCACCGCGACGGGTTCGCCCTTGGGCGTGAAGGCTTCGCCGTTGCCGTAGAGCATGGTCACCCAGCCGGCGCCTTCGCCGGTCGCGGTGAGAGCGTAGCGCACCACGGCGGTGTCGGAACTGGTGATGGTCGCGACATCCTGGGGACCGACTTCCACGGGCGCGCCGTCGGACTTGTAGGAGCCGAGCTTGGCGGGGTCCTCGACGAAGGTCTCGACCGTGGTGACGAGGGACTCGATGGCGGCGAGCCAGAGGGAACGGTTTTCATCGGAGGCGCCGACGAGGTTTTCGAGGGCGGCGCGGTCGGCGGCGGAGAGGACGTTGAGCTGCAGGTAGTCCTCGCCGGCGACCTCGTCCACGAACTTGCCGAGGAGGACGAGCGTGCCCTTGAGGCCGCGAACGGGGTCGAAGTAGAAGCGTTGCTGGAGGTGCGGGGGCAGGCGCTGGAAGTAGGTCTTGCCGCCGGTGGACGAGGTGAGGGCGGAGGCGGGCAGGGCCTGGAGCTGGCCAAGTTCGCCGAGGGTGAAGGTCTTTTCGCGGATGGGGTCGTGCAGCGTGACGCTCGGGGCGCCGTCGCCTTCCTGGGCGATGGACTGCTGGTAGAGCACCTCGGCGCTGGTCTGCGAGTAGACGTCGGGCAGGCCGAATTTGGGCAAGGTGAGCGTCTCGGCCACACGGAGCACGGGGGCGCTGGCGGGCCAGACCGGGCGGTAGGTGATGGTGAGCGGCGCGCCGGTGACGGGATTGCCCGCGAAGCCCGGGCCGGAGATCGGGCGCAGGTAGGGCAGGATGGTGCCGACGGCGGGCTGGCTGGAGACGCCGGGGATCCAGAAGCCTTCGCGCATCGTGTAGTAGAAGCGCATCAGGAAGGACGGCGAGGCGTCGTCGTGGGGGCCGCGGTAAACCCAGGTGTAGCCCTTGCGGTCGTTGAAGGTGAAGCCGTTGTAGAGCGCGGGACCCTGGTGGCCGGAATCGGGCACGCCGCCGCCGACCTCGTTGTTACGGGAGTTGCCCTGGGCATCGAGCGGGAGCGGCAGGAGGGGCAGGGGCAGCGGGGCCTGGACGATGGTGCC
>JAIXVP010000455.1 GCA_027482905.1 Opitutaceae bacterium | reverse complement strand
GGCAAAGGCACTGCCGGCCACCATCGTTTGCGAAGTCGGGAGCCACTCCGCACGCAGATCGTAATTCTTTACATCCGAAACCGTCAGCCCGGGATTACCCAAGACAAAATCCCCGGTTTCCAGACTGCGGTTGAAATAGGGCCCCAGTTCACGAAGCGAGGGACGGGCGGTGGTCTGGGAGAAATTGGCGCGCAGATTCACCTTGTCGCGCGGCTGATAGACCAAACCGACGGCGGGATAGATCGCGTCGTCCTCGAAAGCGACCCGCGTGACATGCGCCGCGGCCGCGTCGCTGTCATTCTCATATTGCGGAATATATTCGGTGTTCAGCACCTGATACAAAGAGGCGTGATACAGGAACCCGGTGGTGAAAGGGCCGGCATTATCCCGACCGGCGGTGCTGACCTCGAATTTCTCGTATCTGGCACCCAAGGATAATTTTAGTTTCGCCGGCAGGGCCAGATCGGCGCCCAGATAACCGGCTGAAATATCCCGGGACTGGATGGTCTCGTTCAGGGCGCTGGAGCGGTAGGTGCCCAGATTCGTGAGCAGACGATCAAAAATCGGACTGATATCCGCCCCCGCCGGCACGGAGCGATCATCCAGCGAAATGCTGCTGTCATCGACGGCACGATAGAAATCTTCCTTGCCGCGATAGGTTCGATCCGTGTCTTCGCGGGCCACGCCCGCCTTCAGCTTGCTTTCGCGTTCGGTCAGGAGTTCCAAAGGAAGGGCCAGGTCGAGACGCTCGGCCGTTTGTTTTTCCTCGGTGAACGACCAAAAACGGCGAAGATCTATCTTGTTTGGGCTGATGCCCACCGTGCCGGGAACCAAACCAAAGTCGTCTACAACCGACAGCGGATTGGTGCCCAACTGCTCGTAATAAGTTGCCTCAGTGACCGCCGGTTCATCCTGGCTGGTCGACGCAATCTGGGCGGTCCAGTTCACTTCGAGATCATGGATCGAGGTGAAAGTATGCTCACCCGCCATCTGATGAAGCTGCAACTCCCGTTCGGTGTAGCGCTGGGCCGACTTGAATTTTTGCGCGGCCGGGTTCGCACCGTCGCCCACATCCGCGATATCGTCGCCCACCACGAAGGTCTCGTTGCTACCGGGCTCGGTATAGACCACCAGCGGGGACTCGCTCAGGCTGGCGAAATCGGTGCCGGAGCGGGTGAAAAAGGAGGTGGCCCGAATGGAGTCGTCGGGGGAAATCTCGAACGCCACATTCGCCAAGACGTTGATATTAACCTCAACCTCAGAGGATTCATAGTCGTAGGTGCCCAGACCGCGTTGGGTGGCGACGCCGCGGGCGTATTCGGAATCGGCGGGATCGCCTCCTTGGTTGTCCTGCAGGTAGAGCCGGGTGCGATGGCCCGATTGCGACTTGCTCGCGCGATCCCAGCTGCCGGATACGTTGACCCCGAGCTTTCGCTCGCCGAGCAGGAAAGTCTCGCCGTAACCCAGCGAAAACTTGGTGCCAAGCGGCAGGGTGTCGCCCTTGGTCAGGGAATAATCCCAGGGAGTGTCCCAGCTCTGCGCGGTGTTTCGCGCCGCCGCGGGCGTGGCGGCCGGCCGCGAGGCGGAACCGTTGGTGAAAAGATCGTTTTGGTCGTTGCGAATCGAGTAGGTGGGACCGCCGTCCTCCAGTGCGTTGGAGTTGGCCTTTACGCCAAAGCCCACGGAGATCTTGCGCTCTTCGGGGAAGGATTTGGGCGCCAAGTCGATCGACCCACCTGAAGTCTCGCCCCAAAGATTGGGGGCGAAGGTTTTGCTGACCACAAGCGACTCCACCAAGGAGGTAGGAAGAAAATCCAGCTGCGGCGCCTGCTTTTCCGGGTCAGGACTGGGTATCTTAAGACCGCTGAGCGAAGTCGGCGTATATCGATCGCTCAGACCGCGGATCACCGCGAATTGACCGTTCGCCACGGATACTCCGGGAACACGGATCAAAGATTCGGCGATATCCCCCGCACCGAACTTGGTAAATTCTTCCGCGCTCAGAAAATCGATGGCCACATCGGCCTTGAGGCGGGTGTTCTGCAGGTCACCCGATCCGCCTTTCACCAGCTCACCCGACACGTCCAGCGCATCCAGCATCACGATGTCGTTGGCGGTATCCGGAGCGAGCTTGGCGGGCGGGACCGCCGTCTCGCCTTCGGCCGACACCGTGACCGGTCCGACGCTCTGCTCGCTGAATCCGGTGCGCTTAAAAGTAAAAAGACGCTCACCCTCGGTCACCTCGGCCTTGAACTGCCCCATCATATCGGTGGTCACTCCGGAGGGCACGCCATCGACCAACACCTGCACCCCCGCGAGCGGTAGACTGGTGGTGGAGTCGACGACATTGCCCGCGACCGTGGCCGAGTCCGCCACGGAAGCGGCGACGCAGACAAGCACGGCGGCGGAGGCGGAAACACGAAAGGAGCGGGAGGTAGTGCGGAACATGACGCGGGCACGAAGGTCATCCGCCTCCCCGCCCGGTCCGCAAAGGGAAACGCCCCGCCCCGCCCAAGTATCACTCGCGCGTCACTATTGTGACTTTTAGGTCACGAAAATCGAAGCCTTGTCACGCCTTCGACTCAGTCAAACGCAGATGGGATGCCAAACGCGACGTCGGCTGCGCGGTGTTTGGCAAGACCCTTCACTTCTTGGAACGGTCGATCGGATCCAATCGAATCATCCACCCCTCCGCCAAGCCCGGCCCCCACAAGGTTCCCTTCGAGCCGAGTCCGTTCAACACCCCCTCGCGTCCTTCGCGCCCTGCAAACCACCCGGAGACCGGCAACCGGTCCGCCGTCGTCATGCGGCACCCCGCCAGCACCGCCAACTCGCGCCATTCCCGGTCCGCCAGTTGCCGCCGCGCGCTCGCCCGCAAAGCCTCCCGCCGCGCCAGGCGCTCGGCCTCATCACGGACAAAACTCGCGCCCGCCCCCGCCCCCCCCCCCCCCCACCGCCACCCCCCCCCCCCCACCCTGCCCCCCCCCCCCCCCGCACACCCGTATACCTACAAACGCCTGCGCCGAAGT
>JAIXVP010000440.1 GCA_027482905.1 Opitutaceae bacterium | reverse complement strand
CGCTCGGGCGGGCGTCGAGCTCGACGATCTTCTGGCCGAGCTCGTTTTTCATCTTGAGCAGGATGCGGGCGTAGAAGGTGCCTTCGTTGACGTCGTTGATCACCACGTGCTCGAGGGTGGCGCCGAGGCCGGTGAGGATGTGGCCGATCAGGTCGTGGGTGAGGGGGCGTTCTTTTTTCACCCCGTCGAGGGACATCTGGATGGCGTTGCCGACGGCGTGGTCGACGTAGATCACGAAGGTCTTGGCGTCGTCGCCGAGGAAAATGGCGCAGCCGTTGGCGGTCGGCATGACACCTTTGACGGTGACGGGAAGGACGGAAGGGGAGGCCATGATGGGGGAAATGTCCAATGACCAGGGACCAATGTCCAATGACGAATTGCGTTTGACCCCGGGGTGGCGGGTCGGGGGTCGAACGCGATTCAGGTGGCGCCGTGGAGGGCGATGCCGAGCTGGTCGGCGCGGGCGAGAACGGCGGGTTTGTCGATCAGGATGACGCGGCCGGCTTCGAGCACGGCGGCGCGGATTTTGGCGGCGTCGAGGACTTCGAGGGTTTTGAGGCCGAAGCACGGCACGTCGAAGCGGTAGTCCTGGCGGGCCTTCACGGTTTTGACGTAGAGGCACTCGTCGGTCTTTAGCGTGCCCGCGCGGCGAATCATCTCGTCGGTGCCCTCGTAGGCTTCGACGGCGAGGACGGTGCCCTTGCGCACGACGCAGCCCTGGCCGATGTCGAGGCGGGCGCACTCTCGGGCGATGTGCAGCCCGTGTTCGACGTAGTCGGCGTCGATCGGGAGTTTTTTGCGGGTCATCGGACCGGGCGTGGCGAGGTGCGCGTCGATGAAGGCGCGGGCGTCGAGCAGGCGGACGCCGAGGTCCTCGATCTCGCGGGCGATGGCGCCGAAGATGGTTTCGGCGTTGCGGCGTTTCAGGGTGGCGAGGATGGCGAGGGCCTTGAGGTCGGGATGGAGGCCGGAAAAGAGCCGGCGCGGCGAAACCTGGCCGGCCATGAAGGCGTAGCCGGCGTCGAAGCGCTTGAGGGCCTTGAGCAGGGCGCCGATCTGGCCGACCTTGATCAGGGCCCGCTCGGCCTCGGGGAAAGTCGCCTGAAGTTCGGGCGCGGTCTCCTCTTCCATCGCAACCAAGCGCAGGGGCACGCCGGCGGCGCGGATGCACTCGGCGACCAGGGCCGGGTAGCGCCCCTGCCCGGCGATTAGCGCGACGGGGCGGCGGGGATCGAAATCCGGTGGCAGAAAAGCGGAGAGCGGGGCGGGCATGGCGCGAGAAACAAGGGTTGCAGCACGAACGACCTTCGCTTCCGGGCCAAGGGCGAACCGCCGAAAGCACCGTTGTCCAGCCGACGCCCAGCGAGGCTAAGCCGAGCAATTTATGCGTGATGCAAGTTTTTGTCGGAATTCTTGACCGGGCTTTTACCAGCTGCAAGTGATTCGCTTCCCTTACAGAAAAAATCATGAAATTCGTTCACACCCTACGCACCCTCTTTGGGGTCTTTACCTTGGGACTTTTGGCTCTCGCGAGCCAGGCCTCGGCGGCCATCGCCGATTTCGCCGGCTCTTACGCGGTCAACCTCGCCTCCCTCGAGTCGCCCACCGCCGGGGCCCCGGCGGTGGAGATGTTTTATGGTCGCATCGATTTCAAGGTAACGGCCGCCGGCGATGCCTCCGGCACGTTGAGCACCCGCGCGGGCAAGAGTTACCCGTTCAAGACCAAGTTGGCGCAGGAAACCGGTTCGACCACCGCCACCCAGCGCAACGTCGGGGTGGCACCGCTGAAGGGCACCAAAAACGTTTTCCTGGTCAACTTCCGCATCACCATCAACGCGAACGGCACGGTCGAAATCACCGGCGAAAACTTCAACCCCGGCGACGCCAACGCGATTTTCTACACCGAGGGCTCCCTGAAGTTCACCGCCTTCACCGGCACGGGTCCGACCTGGGTGGGCAACTACACGATGGCGCTGACCGACCCGCAGCCCTCGGGCGCGACCATCCCCTCGGGCGCCGGTTACGCCTCTCTCGTTGTGGTCAAGACCGGCGAACTCACCTACACCGGCAAGCTGGGTGACGGCACCCCGCTCACCGGCAAGGCCCTGGCCACCGCCGCCGGCGACTACAGCCTCTACGCCGCGCCCAAGACCTACGCCGCCGGTGGCTATTTTTCCGCCGATCTTAACCTGAAAACCCGCGGCCTCCAGAAGACGTCCGCGATCTGGAACAAACCCGCCAAGACCGGCGACAAGAGCTATCCGGCCGGCTTCTCGACCACCGTCGACGTGATCGTGCAGCCCTGGCTGGTCCCGGCGAAGGGCGCGTATCCGTTCCCCGCCAGCCTCGGTTTCGGCAGCAGCAAGAACTTCGAGGTCAAATTCTCCGGCTCCGGCCTGACAGACGGCACCTACACCGCGAACCTGCCCGACACCCTGCGTGTCACCGGCCTCGGCGTCATCCAGGCGGTTTCCGGCGGCGCCGGCTCGCCGGCCGAGAACAACAGCACCGAGTGGAACAAACTCTGGAGCGTGAAGCTGAACCCCCTCACCGGCGTCTTCACCGGCACCCAGGTGGTCACCCACGTGAACGGTGGCAAAGTGGTCACCCGCAAGCTGCCCGTCGAAGGCGTGATGGTGCTGGGCAACACCCTCGGCACCGATCCCTTCGCCTACGGCCAGTATCGCGTCACCCCCAAGGCCACCGGTTCGACCGAGCTCAGCGGCGAGGTGAAGTTCATCGGACCGCTGGAGAACAACACCGCCGTCGCCACGGCGGGCAACTACACCGTGAAGATCGACGAGGAGGATTTCGTGGACGTCGTGACCAAGGTGACCGGCGCGCAATCGCCTTCCGCCAAACCGGCCCGTCCGGCCGGGTCGCCCACCGATAACCAGGTCGTGAAGTTCACCATTTCCGAGGACCTGAAGACGCTGACCTTCAACGGACAGGTTCTGACCTTCGTTTCAACCGGACTGACCGGTCGGGTTTATAACAAAGTCGTGGTCCCGCGAGGTATCGGCAAGGCGGGCGGTCAATTTGGTGTAACCATTCAAATCAACCCGACCACCGGTGCGGTGCAGGGCGTGTTCGGCTTCACCCAGTTCATCACCTTGCTGAACATCAGCGGCGACTCGCGTGCCCAGTCCCCCGTCTTCAACGCGTTGGAGCCCCCCAGCTCCTCCATCCCCAAGCTCTGACCAAGTTCGTT
>JAIXVP010000145.1 GCA_027482905.1 Opitutaceae bacterium | reverse complement strand
TTCAAGGCGTTGGAGCCCGCCAGCTCCTCGATCACCAAGCTCTGACCAAGTTCGTTTACCTGCCGCCCGGCTCCCGCCGGGCGGCTTTTTTGTCTTTGTCGCGGACGCGGCCTGCCCGGGTGACGCGGCGCGTTGACCGGTTGGCGGAGCGAGGTTTGGGTTCGGCTGACCTCCGCCGTTCCGCGCCCGCCTCCATGCCACCCTCCGCCTCCATCTCCGCGCCGTTCACCCCGTCTCCTCGGCTGGAAAAATTTCGCCTGCGCAAGACCTCCGCCGAGTGGTGGGCGCGGCTCTCGCCCTTCGGCCTTGGCCACACCAAGCCGAAGCACATCCGCGACATGCTGAAGGTCGTGTGGCTCAATCGCGACAACCTCCCCCACGCCTGGCGGGTCTTGACCAAGGGCGTGTGCGACGGCTGCGCGCTCGGTGTGGCCGGATTGCGCGACTGGACCATCTCCGGCCCCCACCTCTGCCTCACCCGGCTGAATCTGTTGCGCTTGAACACCGTCGCCGAGTTCGATCCGACCCTCCTGGCCAACGTCGGCGGCCTGGCGAAACTCGACAACGCCGCGCTGCGCGAGCTCGGCCGGCTGGCCTACCCGATGGTGCGCCGCCACGGCGAAAAGGGTTTCACCCGCGTCTCCTGGGAAGAGGCCAACGCCCGGCTCGGCGCGCGCCTGCGGGCCACCGATCCGCAGCGGCTGGCGGTCTTCGTGACCGCGCGCGGCGTGACCAACGAGGTCTACTACGTCGCCCAGAAGGCGGCGCGTTTCCTCGGCACGCCCCACCTCGACAACGCCGCGCGCCTCTGCCACGCGCCCTCCACGTCCGCGATGAAGGAGATGACCGGCGTGGCCGCCTCGACCTGCACCTACGCGGACTGGTTCAAGACCGACCTCATCCTGCTCGTCGGCGCCAACCCCGCCAACGACCAGCCGGTCTCGACCAAATACCTCCTGCTGGCCAAGCAGCGCGGGGCGAAGATCGTGGTGGTCAACCCCTACCTGGAGCCGGGCCTGAAGCGTTACTGGATACCGAGCACGCCGCTCAGCGCGGTCTTCGGCAGCGATCTGGCGGACTACTGGTTCCCGGTCACGCAGGGCGGGGACGTGCCGTTTTTCTACGGCGTGCTCAAGGTGCTGTTCGAGCGCGGCGGGGTGGACGAGGCCTACCTGCGCGAACACGTCGACGCGGAGTCGGCGGCGGCGCTGCGGGCGGCTTGCGCAGCGACGGCGTTGGACGAGTTTGCCCGGCGCGCCGGGGTGAAAACCGACGCGATCGAGGCGCTGGCCGAGCTCGTCGCCGGGGCGCGGCGCGGCGTGGTGGTTTGGAGCATGGGCCTCACCCAGGCGCCGACCGGGGCGGACGGCGTGCGCATGGTGCTCAACCTCGCTTTGGCGCGCGGCTGGATCGGTCGCGAGGGCACGGGCGCGGTGCCGATCCGGGGACACTCCTCGGTGCAGGGCGGCGGCGAGATGGGTTGCTACACCACGGCCCTGCCCGGCGCGATCCCGATCACCCCGGAAAACCTCGCCCGGCTGGAGGCGCAGTATGGTTTCCCCATCCCCGGCGCGAAGGGCTACACCACGCCCGAGATGCTGGAGGCGGCGCACCGTGGGCAACTCGACGTGCTCTACGCGCTGGGCGGGAATTTCCTCCGCACCATGCCCGATCCGGACCACGTGCGCGAGGCCCTGGCCCGCACCCCGGTGCGTATCCACCAGGACATTATCCTGACCGACCAGATGTTCATCGCGCCCCCGCCCGGCGGCGAGGTGTGGCTGCTGCCGGCCCAGACCCGCTACGAACAGGAAGGCGGCGGGGTCGAGACCAGCACGGAGCGGCGGGTCATGTTTTCGCCCCAGATTCCCCGCGTGGTCGGCGAGGCGCGGGCGGAGTGGCGGATCGCGCGCGACCTCGCGGCGGCGGCCTGGCCGGAGCGCGCCCACCTGCTCGGCTGCGAGTGCGGCCAGGCCATCCGCGAGGAAATCGCGCGCGTCGTGCCCTTCTACGCCGGCATCGAAAAACTCGCGCGCACCGGCGACTCCTTTGTCTACGGCGGACCGCATCTCTGCGCCGATGGGGTTTTTCCGCTGCCGGGCGGACGCGGCCGAATGACCGCCCCGCGCCTGCCGGGGCGTCGGCCGGAGGACGGCAGCTTTTTCGTCAGCACCCGGCGCGGCAAACAGTTCAACACCCTCATCTACGCCGAGGTGGACCCGCTCAACGGCGCCGCCCGCGACGCCGTCCTGATGAACGAGGAGGACGCGGCCGAGCGCGGCCTGATGCACGGCGACCCGGTGCTCTTGAAAAACAAACGCGGCGTGCTCGCCGCCCGCGTGCACCTCGCGCCGCTCACCCGCGGCGACCTTCAGATCCACTGGCCGGAGGGCAACCACCTGCTCGATCGCGACGCGCGCGACGCGTGGAGCGACACGCCGGACTACAACGCCCGCGTGACGCTGGAAAAGGCGGGCGGGGCATGAGCCCGGGTGCGGTTAAAAATGTCTTCGTGACCGGCCTCGCCGGCGGCCCGGCGCGCGCGGACGCGGTCGCGGTCGAGGAGCCGTTGGAGATTCGCGTCGGCGGGCGGGGCGTGGCCGTGACCATGCGCACGCCGGGGCACGATCGGGAGCTGGCGGCGGGGTTTTTGCTGACCGAGGGCGTGGTGCGGGCGGCGGACGAGTTGCTCGATGTCTACGCCTGCCGCGACCTGCCGCACGGGCAGGAGGGTAACGTGGTCGAGGCGGTGCTTTCGGCGGCGGCGAAGGCGCGTTTCGATCCGGCGCGGCTGACGCGGCACGTGTTCACGGCGTCGAGCTGCGGGCTCTGCGGCAAGGCGACCATCGACGCGGTGGCCTGCGCGCTCGCGCCGCTCCCGGTGGCGGGCGGGGTGGGGGAGGCGGGGCGCTTCGCGGCGGCCGGGCTGGGCGCGTGGCCGGAGCGGCTGCGGGCGGCCCAGCCGGGATTCGATGCGACCGGCGGGCTGCACGCGGCGGCGCGGTTCACCGGGCGGGGCGAATTGGTGGCGGTGCGGGAGGACGTGGGGCGGCACAACGCCCTCGACAAGCTGCTGGGCGCGGCGCTCTGGGCGGGCCAAACGCCGTTGACGGACGCGGGCGTGCTGGTCAGCGGACGGCTGAGTTTTGAGCTGGTGCAGAAGTGCTGGGCGGCGGGCGTGCCGCTCCTGGCCGGCATCGGCGCGCCGTCCAGCCTCGCGGTCGAGCTGGCGACGGCGGCGGGAATGACCCTGGTCGGTTTCCTCCGCGCCGACCGCGCCAACGTTTACGCCGGCGCGGAGCGGTTGAGGTAGGGTCTGGCTTACAAATACTTGTCCGTGACCGCGCCTTCGGAGGCACTGGCGACGAGGCGGGCGTATTTGGCCAGCACGCCGCGCGTCTCCTTCGGCGCGCGCGGAACGTAGGCCGCGAGGCGAGCGGCGTAGTCGGCCTCGGGGATTAGCAGCGAGATGGTGTTCTTCACCGCGTCGATCTCGATCAGGTCTCCGTTGCGCACGATGCCGATGGGGCCGCCCTTGGCCGCTTCGGGGGTGATGTGGCCGACGTCGAAGCCGTGCGAGCCGCCGGAGAAACGGCCGTCGGTGATGAGCGCGACGTCCTTGATCAGGCCGCGGCCGGCGATGGCGCTGGTGGGGGAAAGCATCTCGCGCATGCCGGGGCCGCCGACCGGGCCCTCGTTGCGGATGACCACGACGTCGCCCTTGACCACGTCGCCGCGCAGCACGCCTTGAAGCGCGTCTTCCTCGCCCTCGTAGACCTTGGCCGGGCCTTTGAAGTAGAGGCCTTCCTTGCCGGTGATTTTGCCGACGGCGGCGCCGGGGGCGAGGTTGCCGCGCAGGATGCGCAGGTGGGTGTCGGCCTTGATGGGCTGGTCGAAGGGGCGGATCACGTCCTGTTGGTCGGGATAGGACGGGTAGGGCTGAACGTCCTTGAGCGACTCGGCGATGGTTTCGCCGGAGACGGTCAGGCACTCGCCGTGGAGCAGGCCGCGATCGAGCAGCATTTTCATCATCGGACGGATGCCGCCGATGCGGATGAGGTGGGCCATGCCGTATTTGCCGAAGGGCTTCACGTCGGCGAGGAGCGGCACGCGGGCGCCGATGGTCTTGAAGTCGTCGATCACGAGCGGGACTTCGGCGGCGTGGGCGATGGCGAGGAGGTGGAGGACGAGGTTGGTCGAGCCGCCGAGCGCGGTGCAGACGGTGATGCAGTTCTCAAACGCCTTCCGGGTGAGGATGTCGCGGGGTTTGATGCCCTTTTGCAGCATGGCCATGACGGCGGCGCCGGCGCGTTCGCAGTCCTCGCGCTTCTCTTTGCCGACGGCGAGCTGGGCGCTGCTGTTGGGCAGGCTCAGGCCGAGGGCCTCGATGGCGGAGGCCATGGTGTTGGCGGTATACATGCCGCCGCAGGAACCGGGACCGGGGATGGCGCTGGCCTCGACGTCGCGCAGGCCGGCGTCGTCGAGCTCGCCCTTGGCGTGTTTACCCACGGCCTCGAACACGGAAACGATGTCGAGAGGTTTCTGTTTGTCGCAGTCGGAGGCGGCGAAGCCGGGCAGGATGGTGCCACCGTAGATGAACACGGCGGGGCGGTTCAGCCGGGCGATGGCGATCATGCAGCCGGGCATGTTTTTGTCGCAGCCGCCGATGGCGACCAGGCCGTCGAAGCCTTCGGCGGCGACGGCGGTCTCGATGGAGTCCGCGATGACATCGCGCGAGACGAGGGAGTAGCGCATGCCCTGCGTGCCCATGCTGATGCCGTCGGTGACGGTGATGGTGTTAAAATACACGGCCTTGCCGCCGGCCTCGTTGATGCCTTTCTGCGCGTGCTCGCTCAGGTCGCCGAGGTGGACGTTGCAGGGCGTCATGTTGCTGGCGGACGCGGCGACGGCGATCTGGGGCTTTTTGAAATCCTCGTCGGTGAAACCCACGGCGCGCAGCATGGAGCGGGCGGGGGCGCGGTCGTTGCCGTCAACGACGACGGAGGAGTGAGGGCGGGGCGTGGCGGGGAAGGTTTGGCACATGGCGGATGAAACGGCTAGGAGAACGCCCGCGCGGTCGGGTCCGCAAGCCCGCAGCGCGGTCCGGCGGCCGTCGCCCGGGGCCGGGATAAGCGCGGAATCCGGGTTGAGCCCGGCACGGCGGCAGGGTGGGATGCCGCCCGCCATGCCCACGACCGCGCCGCTCATCCTCGCCTCCGCTTCGCCCCGCCGCCGCGAACTGTTGGCGGAGCTCGGGGCGTTTTTTTCCGTGGTGGTGGCCGACGTGGTCGAGCACGAGGACCCCGGTCTGGACCCGCGCGTGATGGTCGCCCGGAACTCCGCGCTGAAGGCCGACCACGTCGCGGGGCGGCACCCGGATGCCTGGGTGCTGGGCGCGGACACGACGGTGTTTGTCGACGGGCACGCGTTGAACAAACCCGTCGACCTCGACGCGGCGCGGGCGATGTTGCGCCGGCTGAGCGGACGGGCGCACACCGTCTTCACAGGGGTGGCGCTGCGGCATGCCGGGCGCGGGGTGAGCGACGACCTCGGGGTGGCGAGCGAGGTGGAGTTTCGGAGCCTTTCCGACGCCGACATCGAGGATTACCTGCGGTTGGTCCACGTGCTCGACAAAGCCGGGGCCTACGCGATCCAAGAGCACGGCGAGCGGTTGGTCGCGGCACGGCGCGGTTCGCTCAGCAACATCGTCGGGCTGCCGCAGGAGGAAGTGAGAGAACTTTTGACCCGGCGCGGCGTTTTACGCTGAGTCCCGTCGTCCGCCGACGTTTTTTTCGAACCGCACCGATGTCCACCCTCGCTCCCGCGCCCCGCCTTCCCGCCCTGCCGGCGCGGCGCACGCACGCCCTCGACGAGCCGAAGGACCACCGCCGCGTCGGCCTGGTCGGGACGGTGGTCGCGCATCTGTTGTTGCTCGCGGTCCTCTTGCTGCTGCCCGAGGACCTGCTGGACGGCGACGGCGCAGCGACCGCGCCGGAGGCGAATCCCAATTTTGAGATCGAGCTGAGTCCGGAGCTGGTCCGTCCGGTCGAGCCGCTCGTCCCGCCGCAACGGTTTGTGGAGGTCAACCCGGCCGCGCCCGAGAACGTGCCCGACGACACCACGCTCTACGGCGCGCAGAACCAGCAGGTGGCCCAGCCGGTGCCGAGTCCCGAGACGAAAAGCGATGCGCCCAAGGTGGACGGCGAGGGTAAAAACGACGCGACCGCGTTGGTCAGCGGTTTGACCGCCCCGGAGCCCCAGCCGACCGCGGCGGAGGTCCTCGCGCAGGCGTTTATCAAGCCGGAAACGCCGACCCTGGTGCCGGAGAAACCCGTGGTGGAGCGGGCCCCGGCCAAGGCGGTGAATCCCCTCGCGGGTGGCGAGCAATTGTTGGGCGAGGCGGACGGCGGGATCGGCACGACCACCACGACGTTGCCGCCGGTGGCCGGGGCGGAGACCGGCTCGGAGGCGGTGAAGGGCACGGCGGACGGCCGCGCCGCCAGCGGCGGTTACTTCGCCGGCACGCCCGCCATCGACCGTGCCCGTCCGCAGGAGCGGCCCCGGCTCTCGGCGGCGGCGGTCAACGCGCGCAAGACCTCCACGATCAAAAATGAATTCGGTTCCCAGAACATCGGCGCGGTCGCCTACGACGCGAAGTGGAGCGCCTATGGAGAGTATCTCCAGCGCCTCATCGACGCCGTGCAGGGGCAGTGGGAACGGCTCATCCAGCGCAGCTCGTTTTATCCTACCTCGGGCTCGACCGTGCGGGTGGTGTTCAAGATCGACGCGACGGGGGTGATTTCCGAAGTCGTGCGGGTCGATGGCACCGGCGCCGAGCTGGCCCGGCGGCTCTGCGTCAGCGCCATCACCGAGCGCGCCCCCTACGGCGACTGGACCGACGACATGATCGCGGTGCTTGGCCGCGAGCAGGAGATCACGTTCACTTTTTTCTACCAATGACCACGCCCGCCGCCAACGCCATGGAACTGCCGCTGGGCCCCGGGATCGAGGTCCTCACCCAGGCCCCGGGCGGACTCCTCGCCTTCGACAAACCCGCCGGCGTGCTCTCGCACCCGAACATGAAGAGCGAGCAACCGCGCGCCCTGCTGACCTGCGACTACTCCATCGAGGGCGAGTTTTTCCACTGGATCGACGCGGCTGGCGTCTCCCGCCACCTTTGGCTGCTCAACCGCCTCGATTCCCACACCTCGGGCGTGATCCTCGGCTGCGTCGAGGGCGAGCTGGCCAAACGCATCCGGCTGCTGTTTCGCCAGAAACACATCCATAAATCCTACCACGCGCTGGTCTTCGGCAAACCCTCGAAAACGTCCGACGTCTGGCGTGACCGCCTCGCGATCGAGAAACGCGGCGGGCAGGTGCGGGCCAAGGCGGGCGACGGCATCCCCAGCGAATCCGAGGTCAAGGTCCTGCGCCAGCGGCGCGACGGCGCGACCGCCCTGGCCCTGATCGAGCTGACCCCGCGCACCGGTCGCAGTCACCAGCTGCGTGTGCAATGCGCCCACCGCCGGCTGCCCATCGTGGGTGACGCCACCTATGGCGACTTCGGCGCGAACCGCGCCCTGGCCAAGGCCACGGGCATCAAGCGACTCTGCCTGCATTCCCACGCCACCCGCTTCGACTACGAGCACGAGGGTCGCGTGGTGCATTTCAGCGCGGTCGCGCCTACTCCGCCCGAGATGCTGGGGTTGCTTTGAGATCGGGGGGATTTCGGGCTCCGTGAGAACGGGGTTGTTGTCGGCGCCGGGTTAGGTTGTCCTGACCGTTTCACCATGATGAAGGGACTCGTTGTTTTGGATGCACAGGCCTTTGAACTGATCTACGGCGCGGAATACCTGGCCGAGATCGCTCGGCGTGTGGAGCTGTTGGCCGGGCCCCTCACGCAGGAGGAGCTGGCGGCCCGGCCGGAGCTGATGGCCGACGTGGAGGTGATCTTCTCGGGATGGGGCGCGCCCCGGCTCGACTCCGTTTTTCTGGAGGCGGCGCCGAAGCTGCGCGCGGTCTTCTACGGCGCGGGCACGATCCGCTATTTCACCACCGACGCATTCTGGGCGCGCGGCATCACGATCTCCAGCGCCTACGCGATGAACGCCGTGCCGGTGGCGGAGTTCACCCTGGCGGCGACTTTGCTCAGTTTGAAAAACGTCTGGCAGTCGGCGTTGGGCGCGCGGGCCTTGGGGCGTTTTCCGGAGCGTTCCCGCTGCGCCGGCGCCTTCGGGAGCAAGATCGGCCTGATATCGCTCGGCATGATCGGCCGCCTGGTGCGCGAGCGCTTGCGGCCCTTCGACCTGGAGGTGCTGGCCTTCGATCCGTTCATGACCGCGGAGCAGGCGACGGTGCTTGGCGTCGAGATGGTCTCGCTCGATGAAATCTTCCGCCAGTGCGACGTGGTAAGCCTGCACACGCCCTGGCTCAAATCGACCGAGGGCATGATCCAGGGGCGGCATTTCGAGATGATGAAACCCCGGTCCACTTTCCTGAACACGGCGCGAGGCGCGGTGGTGAAGGAGCAAGAGATGATCGAGGTGCTGACCCGTCGTCCCGATCTCACCGCGCTGCTCGACGTCACCTATCCGGAGCCCCCCGCGCCGGATTCGCCGCTTTGGAAGCTGCCCAACGTGATCCTTACCCCGCACATCGCCGGTTCGCAGGATCGTGAATGTCGTCGCATGGGGCGTCTGATGCTGGACGAGTTCGACCGCTGGTCCCGGGGAGAGAACCTCAAGTGGGCCATCTCGAAGGAGAAGGCCGCGTTGCTGGCCTGAGTCGATTCCCCCGCTTGGATTGCCGCCCCGCTTCGCGCCTCGACGCGGAGCGAATAGTCGCCCGCCCATGCGCCCCCGGAGCCGGCGCTTCGTCCCGTCCGCGCCCTTCCCGATTCGGCCACCGGCGCCGTTTCCGGCGCGTCCGGCTCAAAGCGCGAAGCCGTTCGGGGCGATGAGAACGACGAATTCACCCTTCAAGCTGGTTTTGGCGAGGCGCCCGGCGACCTCGCCGGCGGGGCCGACCAGCCAGGTCTCGTGGAGTTTGGTGACCTCCTTGGCCAGGCATACGACGCGGCCCGGGCCGAGGACGGCGACGCTCTCGGCGGCGAACTTGTCGACGCGGTGGCAGCTCTCGTAGAGCGCCAGGGTGTAGTCGAAGTCCCGATACTTCTCCAGGAAGGCTGAGCGCGCGCTGGTCTTGGGCGGGAGGAAGCCGGCGAAAAGGAAGCCGTCGCTGGGCAGGCCGCTGGCGCTGAGCACGGCGGCGAGGGCGCAGGCGCCGGGCACCGGCACGACCGGCAGGCCGGCGCGGCGGCAGGCGCGGACGACACGGAAGCCGGGGTCGCTGATCGCGGGCGTGCCGGCGTCGCTCACGACGGCGACGGATTTGCCCTCGCGCAGGCGGGCGACGAGCTGGTCGGCGGCGGCGGTCTCGTTGTGGTCGTGGTAGGGAAAGAGCGGCCGGTGGAGGCCTAGGCGGGTGAGCAGGGCGCCGGTGGTGCGGGTGTCCTCGCAGGCGACGAGGTCCGCGGTCGCGAGGATCAGGCGGGCGCGTTCAGTCAGGTCGGAAAGATTGCCGATCGGGGTCGCGACGACGTAGAGGTGGCCGGGGCGGGCGGCGAGGCGCGCCGCGGTTTCGTCGGCGGGAGAAGGCGCGGCGGGTTCGGACATCGGACTGGATGGCGGGGCGGGCATTAAAAAACCGGACTGGGTTGCAGTCCGGTCGAGGTGGGTTGGGCGCGTTGGCGATTATTGCGAGCCGGGGCCGCCGAGGCCGCCCATGCCGGGGATGCCGCCCTCCCAGCTCGCCGGGCGGCTCCAGGGGATGGAGGAGTCCTCGGGCTGCTTGGTGGCGCAACCGGAGAAGAGGGCGAGGAGGGCGGAGCCGAGAACGAGGAGGGCGAGGCGGCTTTTCATGGAGTCGGATTTGAAATCAGGGAACGAAGGAGGCGATGTCGCCTTCCTTCAGCGCGCCTTTGATCGAGGACGGGGCGATCTGGGCGATGGCGTAGGTGTCCTTGACCTCGGAGATGACGGATTCGGCGAGGAGTTCGCCGGCGCGGGTGAGGTTGAACTTGTTGCCGGCGACGATGCCGTCGGCCGCGCCGAGTTCGAGGATCACGAAGGCGTTTTTGGTCCCGACCACGGCCACGCGGGCGGCGGCGGTGCGCTCGCTGCGGACCGGACCGGCGGAGACGGCCGCGGAGGCTCCGGCCGCGGCGGGGGAGATGCCCTGGATCTCGCCGAGGCGGGACTCGAGGGAGGCGATGGTCTGCTTGTAGCGCTCGATTTCCTCGGGGTTGCCGACCTGGGCGGCAAGGCGGGTCTGGACGAGTTCGCGGCGGAGCGCGTCGACGTCGGCGTTCAGTTTCTTCTCGGACTCGTCCTTGGCGGCGTAGGCGGTCTTGAGCGTGGCGATCTCGCGGGAGATCTGGACGTTGCGGGCCTCGGCGGCGGTGAGTTTCGACTTGGTGTCGCCGAGTTCGGTGTCGGTTTGGGTGAGCTGGGCGACTTTCTGTTCCAGCTGCGTGTTGGTCTCGTTCAGGTTGTTCTGCAGGGAGGCGGCGCGGGACTGCTCGGAGGAGAGTTGCTGTTTGAGCTCCTCCTTGGTGTTGCCGATCTGCCACCAGAAAAAGCCGGAGGCGCCGGAGCCGAGCAGGGCGAGGATGCAGAGAACGAGGGTAAGGGCTTTCATAGGGGGATTGAAGGGTGGAACGTGTTGCGCGTGGGACAGCTTGGAAAGGAGAAAGTTTTTACCAAACCGCTCCTTTCCCGCGTGAATTCATACGCGCCGGTTTCAGGCGGAGAACTCGCTGGTAAACCAGGGCGTGCGGGCGGTCTTTTTGACCGCGCCGTTCGCGGCGAGGTGTTCGAGGAGTTTGTAGGCGAGCTCGGGGCTGCCTTCGACGCGGGCGGCGAGGACCTCGGCGGTGAAGGCCTGGTCGGGGGCGGCGGCGAGGGCGGCGACCAGGCGGTGTTGCAGGGCGATCACGCCGGTGGCGGCTTTTTTGCCCGCCTCGACGCCGGGCTGGTGGTAGGCGTTGATGCCGACGAGGCTGGCGTAGAAGCCGACGGCGCGCTCGTAGAGGGCGATCATCAGACCGAGGGTGCGGGGCGTGAGCTCGTCGATCGTGACGGAAACGGAGTGGCGGTCCTTCTCGCTGAGGGCGTCCCGGGTGCCGAGGTAGAAGCCGAGGAGGTAGTCGCCGGACGTGACGCCGGGCTCGACCTGCAGGGAGGCGCCGGCGCGGTCCTTGAGCACCTCGATGAAGGTGACGAAGAAGTTGTTCACGCCCTCGCGGAGCTGTTGCACGTAGGCGTGCTGGTCGGTGGAGCCCTTGTTGCCGTAGACGGCGATGCCCTGGTTGACCACGTTGCCGGCGAGATCGAACTCCTTGCCGAGGGACTCCATCACGAGCTGCTGGAGGTAGCGGGAGAAGAGGAGGAGGCGGTCCTTGTAGGGGAGGATGACCATGTCCTTGAGGCCTTTGCCGCCGGTCTCGTAGTGCCACGTCAGGGCGAGGAGCGCGGCGGGGTTTTCGGCGGTGACGGTCGAGCGGGTGACGGCGTCCATGGCGGCGGCGCCGGCGAGCATGGCGTCGGTGTCGATGCCCTGGAGGGCGGCGGGCAGGAGGCCGACGGTGCAGAGTTCGGAGGTGCGGCCGCCGACCCAGTCCCACATCGGGAAGCGGGCGAGCCAGCCTTGCGCGAGGGCGATCTGGTCGAGTTTCGAGCCTTCGCCGGTGACGGCGACGTAGTGTTTGGCAAAGGCGAGGCCGGCGGCGGTGAAGGCGGCGGCGGCCTCGAGCATGCCGTTGCGGGTTTCGACCGTGCCGCCGGACTTG
>JAIXVP010000279.1 GCA_027482905.1 Opitutaceae bacterium | reverse complement strand
GGCGTCGAGGCCATGCGCGGCGACAAGCTCGGCGTGCTCCTTATCACCCACTACCAGCGCCTGCTCGACCACATCGTCCCCGACTTCGTCCACGTCATGTATGACGGCCGCATCGTGAAATCCGGCGACAAGTCCCTCGCCCTCGAACTCGAGGCCAAGGGCTACGATTGGGTGAAACAAGAACTCGCCGCCGCCGCCGTCTGATCGCGCGCGCCCTTCGCTGAAGTTCCGGTTTTCAGCATTTCCGCTTTCCGCATTTCGAATTCTAAAAACATGACGCCTCCCACCGACACCCTCGCCGCGCCCGAGCTCGACTCGCCCGCCGCCGACGCCTCCGCCGTGGAAAACCCCACCGTCGGCATCGACCAGTCCGCCGGCGACTTCACCTACGACGTCAAATACGAGTTCGACGCCGGCAACGGCCTGAACGAGGGCGTCATCCGCTACATCAGCGACGTGAAGAAGGAGGCCTCCTGGATCCTCGATTTCCGCCTCAAGGCCTACCAGACCTTTCTCGCCAAACCCATGCCCACCCACTGGGCGACCAAGGACCTGGAGAACATCGATTTTAACAAAATCCGCTACTACCTGTCCCAGGGCCAGAAACCCAAGCGCACCTGGGACGAGGTGCCCGAGGACATCAAGCGGACCTTCGAGCGCCTCGGCATCCCCGAGCAGGAGCGCAAGTTCCTCGCCGGCGTCGAGGCCCAGTTCGACAGCGAAGCCGCGTATTCGAACGTCAAGGACATCGTCGCCAAGCAGGGCGTGATCTTCTGCAACTCCACCGAGGCCCTGCGCGAGCACCCGGAGATCTTCCGCAAGTGGTTCGGCAAGGTCATCCCCACCGGCGACAACAAGTTCTCCGCCCTGAACAGCGCCGTGTTCTCCGGCGGCTCCTTCATCTACGTCCCCAAGGGCGTGAAGGTCGCCATGCCGCTCCAGGCCTACTTCCGCATCAACGCGGAAAACTTCGGCCAGTTCGAGCGCACCCTCATCATCGCCGACGAAGGCGCCGAGGTCACCTACATGGAGGGCTGCACCGCGCCGAAGTTCTCCACCTCCACCCTCCACTCCGCCGTGGTCGAGCTCGTCGCGCTCAAGGGCGCGAAGATCCAATACATCACGGTCCAGAACTGGGCCAACAACGTCTTCAACCTCGTCACCAAACGCGCCATCGCGATGGAGGACGCCGAGGTGAAGTGGATCGATTGCAACATCGGCAGCCGCCTCACCATGAAGTATCCCGGCGTCATTCTGAAAGGGAAGCGCGCCCGCGGCGAAGTCATCTCCATCGCCCTCGCCAACGACGGCCAGCACCAGGACACCGGCGCCAAGATGATCCACGCCGCCGACGACACCACCTCGGTCATCGTCGCCAAGTCCATCAGCGTCGGCCAGGGCCGCTCCACCTACCGCGGCGTCGTGCACATCCCGAAGCACCTGAAGGGTTGCAAAAACAACACCGAGTGCGACGCGCTCCTGATCAATTCCAACAGCCGCACCGACACCTACCCGGCCATCGTGGTGCGCGGCGACACCCACGCCGTCCAGCACGAGGCCAGCGTGTCGAAGGTGAGCGAGGACATGATCTTCTACATGCAGCAGCGCGGCGTCACCGAGGCCCAGGCCATGAGCCTCGCGGTCAACGGCTTCGTCAACGACCTCGTCCGCCAGTTCCCGATGGAATACAGCGTCGAGCTGAAACGCCTCATCGACCTCGAGATGGAGGGATCGGTCGGCTAAGCCGCCCGATCGGTCGAAAGTCGGAAGGTCCCAAGTCGAAAGTCGCCACCGCGCTTCGCGCCCTCCCCATTTCGATCTTCCCCTGCGGCGGCCCCAGCCGCCGCCGCACCCGACCTTCGACCTTAGACATTCAGACCTTCGACAAATCTTCCGCCATGTCCGCTCCCGCCCTTTCCCCCTCCACCACGCCCGCCTCCGGCCTCGACTCCGCCCGCTTCGCCCAGCACCTCTCCCAGCGCGCCTACCTTCCCGCGTGGTGGCTGGAGGCCAAGAAGGCCGCCTGGAACCGGTTCAACGCCCTGCCCCTTCCGTCCCGCACCGACGAGACCTGGCGCTTCTCCAACCTGAAAGGCCTCGACCTCGACGGCTTCAGCCTCCCCGAAGAACCCGCCCTGCGCATCCCGAATCACGCCACCTTCCCCGAGACCGCCGAGATCGTGTTCTCCAACCGTCAGGTGGTGGCGCGCGGCACCATCCCGGCCGAGCTCGCCGCCCGCGGCGTGATTTTCGCCCCGCTAGACGAGGCGCTGCGTGATCACGGCGAACTCGTGAGGACCTATTTCCAAAAACACCCGGCCAACCTCGGCTCCGAGAAATTCGTCGCGCTCAACACCGCCCTCACCGCCGCCGGCGCCTTCCTCTACGTCCCGGCCGACGTCGAGGTGGCCCTCCCCTTCGTGGTCCAGCACACCCTTACCGGGCAAAACGTCGCCGCCTTCCCGCACACGCTCGTGGTGCTCGGCCCGCGCGCCAAGGCCACCCTGGTGGAGTTCTTCGTCTCCGGCGGCGCCGCCTCCGAGCGCCAGCTTGTGTCCGGCGTGAACGATCTCCACGCCGCCGAGGGCGCGCAGCTGACCTATGTAGGCGCCCAGCACTGGAGCCGCGACACCCTCGCCTTCCAGGTGAACAGCATCGCGGCCGAACGCGACGCTCGCGTGCTTTCGCTGAATCTCCAACTCGGCGGCCGCCAGGCCCGCCACGAGTCGCACTCCCGTCTGCTCGGACCCGGCGCGCACTCCGAGATGCTCGCGCTCACCGTGGCGGACGAGAGCCGCGAATTCGACCAGCGCACGCTCCAGACGCACGTGGCGCCGAACACCACCTCGAACCTGCTCTACAAAAACGCCCTGCTCGACACCGCGAAGACCATTTTCTCCGGACTCATAATCGTCGAGCCCGACGCCCAAAAAACCGACGCCTATCAAAAGAACCGCAACCTGATGCTCAGCGACGACGCCGAGGCGCACAGCCTGCCCGGTCTCGAGATCCAGGCCAACGACGTGAAGTGTAGCCACGGCAGCACCAGCGCCCGCATCGACGCCGAGCAGGAGTTTTACCTTCAGGCCCGCGGCATCGCCCCCGCCGCCGCCCGCCGCCTGCTTGTCACCGCGTTCTTCGAGGAGGTCTTGAACAAACTCGAAAACACGGACCTGCATACCGCCCTGACCTCTTCCATCGCCGGCCGCTTCAGCAAGTAGTTTTCGGCCGGCCTAGTCGCTGAAGGAGCCCGCCTCCTTTTCGTGACGCGCGGTTTTCGCCTGCGTGTGCGGCGGCGGGGACTTCCTGCTCCGGGCGGGCGCAGCCGCGATGGACTCCGGTCGAATGCCGGTAGATCCCAACCCGGCGTTCGCGCCGACGAGCGCGGCCAGGCGCGCGGCCGCGTTGCGCAGTTCCTGCGACTGGGCGTTCAGTTCCTCGGCGGCCGACGCGGTCTCCTCGGCGTTGGCGGCGTTCGATTGGGTGACCTTGTCCATTTGCGACACCGCCGTGTTGATCTGGATCAGCCCTTCGCTCTGTTCGTGCGAGGCGGTGGCGACTTCGGAGACGAGGATGTCGACCTCGCGCACGCGGGTGAGAATCTGCGCCAGGCCGGCGCTCACCCGACCGGACAGTTGCACGCCCTGCCCGCTGCGGTGGATGGCGTCGGCGATGCGGTCGGCCGTCTCCTTCGCCGCCAGGGCGGAGCGCTGCGCGAGCGAGCGCACTTCGTCCGCCACCACCGCGAAACCCGCCCCGGCCTCGCCCGCGCGGGCCGCCTCGACCGCCGCGTTGAGCGCAAGGATGTTGGTCTGGAAGGCGATCTCGTCGATGGTCTTGATGATTTTGCCGATGTCGGCCGAGGAGCGTTGGATCTCGTCCATCGCGGTCTGCATGCGCCCCATCTCCTCGCGGCCCGCCTCGGCGGCCTCGCGCGCGAGGTTGGCGGCGGCTTTGCCGTTCGCGGCGTTGTCGGCGTTGCGCTTGGTCATGCTGGTCAGCTCCTCGATCGAGGAACTGACCTCCTCCAGCGAGGCGGCCTGCTCGCTCGCGCCCTCGGCCAGGGCCTGGCTGGCCGACGAAACCTGGCCGGACGCCGCCGCGATCTGCAGCGAGCCCTGCCCGAGCCCATCCGCCGTGGTGGTGAGCGCGCGGTTGACCCCGCGAATGATGAAGAAGGCGATCAGCAGGCCGGCCAGCGCTTCGCCGCCGAACCCGCCCAGCATCAGGCGCACGGCGGCGCCCAGGCTCCGGTCGGAGGCGTCCGCATACTCGCGGGTGCGCTCGATCGACCGGTCCAGAACGTCCCGCATCACGGCGTCGAATTCGTTCGCCGCCTTGACCCGTCGCACGGCGATTTCCACGCCGGCTCGCTGATTTTTAAGCAGCCCCGCCACGCCCTCGCGGTAGGAGGCGGCCGCGACGGCCAGCTGCGCGAGATGCCTCAGATTCACCTCCTGCCGGGTGGTCGCGACGACCTTGAGACGCATCTGCTCCATATCGTCGAACAAGGGCATGGCCTTCTCGATCCACTCGGTGTCGCGTCGCGCCTGGGACTTGAAATTCGCGATGCGAACGCTGTTGCCCAGATCGAGGATCTGGTTGGCGCGGG
>JAIXVP010000374.1 GCA_027482905.1 Opitutaceae bacterium | reverse complement strand
TGGCCTTTCCGATGGAAGCGGAAAAGTGGCCCGAACGCATGTGGGTCGTTTCGCATAAACCGGTGGCAGAAGCGGCAGGCCTCGGTGTGATGGGCATTCACCGCAATGTGATTCACCCAAAATTTGGAAACTTCATCTTGCTTGGGACCGTTTTGCTCGATGCCGAGCTCATGGAGGAGCATAAACCGCTCGATTACAATCCGTGTTTCTCCTGCAAGCTTTGTGTCGCGGCCTGTCCGGTGGGGGCCATCAGCCCGGACGGCCAGTTCAACTTCTCCTCCTGCTATCACCACAATTACCGTGAATTCATGGGCGGGTTTAATGATTGGGTCGAACAGATCGCCGACAGCCAGAATGCCCTCGACTACAGGAAAAGGGTAACTCCCTCGGAGTCGGTCTCGGTTTGGCAGTCGCTGGCCTTCGGCCCAAACTACAAGGCCGCCTATTGCATGGCGGTTTGCCCGGCCGGAACGGATATCATCGATGAATACAAGAAGAACAAAGGCGCGTTCATTCGTGAGATGGTCAAGCCACTGCAAGAAAAGGAAGAACCCGTCTATGTCGTGCCGGGATCGGACGCCGAGGCGCACGTCACGAAGCGCTTTCCTCACAAGACCAAGCGACTGATACGCGGAACATTGCTCCCGCGTCGGATTCGCGGTTTTCTCAAGGGGATGCAACTCACCTTCCAGGTCGGCGCCGCGGCCGACCTCGACGCGACCTATCATTTTGTTTTCACTGGTAAAGAGCCGGCGGAAGCCACGGTCGTGATTGGAAAAGGCAAGATATCGGTCACCGACGGACTGACCGGAAAAGCGGATCTTCGCGTCACGGCTGATTCGACGACGTGGCTCGCATTTCTAGCCAAGGAGCGAAGCCTGCCGTGGGCCTTGCTCACCGGTCGTATCAAACTTCGGGGCAACCCGAAATGGCTGATCGCTTTCGGCCGCTGCTTCCCGAGTTAACCCGATTTAGCGAACGCGCCAAGTATATATCTAGAGTCTATCGGCCATCAGCCGACGCCAAACCTCTCCGAAAGCCCTAGGGTTATGCTCTAAAATCGAATGCCCATGCCTGGATTACCAATACTCATTGCCTTGCTGCTAGGCTTGCTAGCGATTGCGCATGGCGCTGTTCCGGTGGAAAACTACCGTTGGAATCCCGTCCGGGTCGGTGCCGGAGGTTTTGTCACCGGCATGACCGTTCATGCTCTCGACCCCGGCGTGCGCTACGCCCGCACCGACGTAGGCAATGGCTACCGCTGGGATACCGAGACCCAGACCTGGAAACCCATGATTATACGGGAAGTGGAAACGAATAGCGGCCTTTCGGCCGAGTTCGCATCGGCCCCTGCCTCATTGGGGGTGGAAAGCATCGCGGTAGATCCATCGGATGTGCGCATTGTCTATATGGCCTTCGGGCTGGGGCGTAGTAATGATGTCTCAGATACCCACCCGGCCTCAAGCGGGGCTTTGTATAAAAGCGCCGACGGCGGCATCAGCTTCACCAAGACCGGTCTGGACATACAAATGCGGGCCAACGGTGGATCCCGTGCCGCCGGCGAACGTATCGCGGTGGATCCCGTCAACGGCGATATTTTGTATTATGGATCGGTGGAGAATGGACTGCATCAAAGTATCAACTCGGGCATCTCATGGTCCGCCATTTCAGCGGGCGGTCCGGCCGCCAATGCCAATGTCTTGAATGTAAATTTTGACCGCAACTCCGGCACGGTCGCCGTCAACGGTCAGATTCGCACCAGGGTGATTTATGCGGGAGTCCTGCATGGGGACATTTTTCGTAGTGAAGACGGTGGCCGGTCGTGGACGAATATCACCGCAGGAACGAGCCTCGGCGGCGATGTGGGATTCAGCACCATTGATCAAAATGGCAAACTCTACGTCATTCGTAGACCAACCGGCTCCTATTTGGACGCGAATGGCGTAACTCAATACTATCATTATGACAGTAATGAGTTCTGGACCTGCTCCTTTGGCCAAGGCGTCTGGCAGACCGGTTTTGTCCGTCATGCGTTGGGATACACCTTTGGCGGTTATGGTGCCATCAACCATCTGGCCATCGACCCCAACAACGCCCTGCGCCTGTTCGGTATCACTTCGGGTGGTGCCCTCAACCGCTCTACCGATGGTGGCCAGACTTGGACGCAGATCCAAACCGAATACCTTTACGCCAACACGTTGGGCTGGCTGCCGCAACGCGATGTAGGTCCCTATCGCTCCAACGGCGGCATCACCCTGGATCAGACCGGGCGCTTGTGGTCGCCACAAGGCAACGAGGGAGTGCTGACCTATATGCTCTTGGGCGATGATTCGGAAAACGAAGCTAATCCTATACTCTGGACCATACAGAGCGAAGGCATCGAGGAATTGGTCGGGCATGATGTCATAATACCTCCTGGCAGCGGAGACAAGGCGATCATCTCTGTTCACGACGCGGGCGCGCTTTTTATTGACGATCCCGACCGATTTACCGCGCGTCAGGCCTACGAGCTGCAAGACCAACTGATATCCAACGGCCTCGGCCTGGCATATTGTCCCAACGCGCCCGAGTATGTAGCGCTTTCCGCATCCGACATCAACCGCACCAGTTCGGGACGCAACTACTCTGGCTATTCCACCGATGGCGGGCGGTCGTGGAGCCCATTCGCATCGCAGCCAGTCGATCTCCAGTGCGGCACCATCGCAGTCTCCCGCCGGGGAAACTGGAGCACGGGCGATGACCATATCGTGATCCTTCCTTCCACCAACAAACCGCCGTCCTATTCACACGACGGAGGCCGCTCTTGGAATCTGTCCACCGGCATTCCCGTCGAACCCGACGGTTCGCCATCGGCGACGGGCATGTGGAGTTTTTCCCTCCGGCAGAGATTGCTCATCGCCGATCCATTTGTGGTGGACCGGTTTTATTTCCTGCCCCTCGGCGGTGACTTATATACATCAAACGATGGTGGGCGCACTTGGTCGGCCGGCGGCGGCACCGGGTTGCCCAACGGGCGTTATCATAGCCAGCTTTTCGCCAATATAAAGCACCCGGGCGATCTATGGTTTGCCGACGGCTGGGAGGGGTCGCTTGGCCAAGCTCATGGACTATACCGCTCGACCAATGACGGCGCGAATTTCAGCCGCCTGGGTAATGTCGATCACGCCATCACCTTGGCGCTCGGGGCGGGCCGAGGACAATCCGGCGACGAGCCGTTCACGGTATATGTTTATGGCAAGGTTTCCGGCGACGCCGCGTGGGGAGTGTTTCGCTCGACTGATGCAGGCGGCACCTGGACGCGTATCGCATACAACCCGGCCGGCAACATTGATCGACCGTCGATGATGGCCGCGAGCTGGGATACGTTCGGACTGGTTTACATCACGCTCAACGGTTCCACCGCGATTTTCGGCAAGCCCGGCGACGCACCTCCAGCGAGCGGCACCGGCGGCATCACTCATGAACTCTGGTTCAACCAAGCGGGATCGGATCGGAACTCAGTTCCCTTTGACAACCAAGCACCCGACATGACCGCAGTGCTCCCGACTATGGAAGCGCCGCCGGGTGATTTCCATGATCGTTTTGGGCAAAGGCTGCGTGGATTTATCACACCACCCGCCTCCGGAAACTATACTTTCTGGCTGGCCGCTGACGATGACGGCGAGCTGCGTCTATCCACCACCGAGTTCCCCGCCGACGCTAGGGTCGTAGCCACCGTGCCCGCTTACACCGGCAGCCGCGAATGGTCCAAGTTCACCACACAAAAGAGCGCGCCCATTCCTCTAATTGCCGGCAAAAGATATTACATCGAGGCCCGCTCCTACGATGCCGGTTGGTTCGAGAACCTAAGCGTCGCATGGCGAAGCGATGGCGCAGCACCTACCGATGCCGACATCATCGGCGCGAATGCGATCAGCCCTTGGCGTGACGCCAGCCAGCTCGAAGCCTGGCGGCTTCTCCACTTCGGCACCATATCATCGTCCGGCATAGCCGCTTTAGACGCCGATCCAGACCAGGACGGTTTCAACAACCTGCTCGAATACGCCCTCGGAGGGAACCCAGTGACCCCAATTGCATCCCCGCTCTATACTTGCGCGCCGAATGCTCACGGCGTGCTTGAACTGAGTTTCACACGCGAGCGCGCCGAACTCACCTACGAAGTTCGGGCGTCCTCCGATTTAGTAAACTGGACCGTCCTTTCTGCCAATCCAGGCGTCGTAGGCCAATTGATCACGGTAAAGGATGTTCCCACCAGTGGAGCCACCAAACGATTCCTGAGCCTGAAAATCAGCTCTCCATGATCCGCCAAAAGCCGCCTTACCTGTGATTTATCCAATCCTCAGCGTTAGCCAAATACCACATCCGCGTTGTCTTAACGCCCAACAATAAAAATTCCGAATCATCACCGATGAAACCGAACACGACCACCCCTCTGGCCCAGGGCAAATACTTCGATTTGCTCCTTAGTAGAACACAAAGCCGTGCCGTTATATTACGTCCACGCTTCCCCTTCGCCGTCGCTTGAGCCGGTTTCGACGAGTTGCGCCATATATTATCGGGAATTCACCATAGTCCGAGAAGTGAAGCTGAATATCAAATTATGCCTATTGGCCGTGTTGGCCGTAGCGGGCCTTGTTTCTACTGTCATGATGTTTACTCGCCCCTCGAAGGTTTCCGTTTTTCAACTAAAACCCCGCGTCGTCGTGCAGGCTTTGAGCGTGGTCGGCCGGGCCCAGCCCGAGCAAAATATAACGGTGCACACTCAGGTCGGGGGTAAGCTCGAGAAGGTGTTTGTAAGCGAAGGTCAACACGTGCTGAGCGGGCAGCCGCTTGCCCGAATAGAAAGTTCCGAGGCGGAGGCCGACCTCGCGCAGGCCAACGCCGAACTGTCGGAGCGCCGCGCCGAGGCGGCGCTCAACTCCGCAACGCTTGCGGGCGACCTTCGTGAACGCGACCGCCTGCGCCAGCTCTCCTCCGCGCAGACGATCGCGACCGCCGACCTCGACCGGGCGGAGACCGCCTTGCAGTCAGCCGAGGCGCGCACGAAGGCATCCGAGGCCAATGTGCGAGCGGCCGAAGCGAAGGTGCAGGCGGTCGCCGCCCGGCTGGGTCGCCACACCTTGTTTGCCCCGATGGCTGGTGTCGTCTTGGAGCGCTCGGCCGATGAGGGCCAGACGCTTGCCTCCTACGCGGTGGTTTTTGCCTTGGGCGGCGTGGGCTCCCTGGAAATCGAAGCCGAGGCCGACGAAGCCTACGCTGGCGGCTTGGTCGCCGGGCAATCGGCCAGACTGCGCGCGACCGGGGGAGCGCAAACCTTCCCATCGGTCGTGAAAGAGTTGTTGCCCAACGTCAACCCGACCACCGGGGCGCGACGGGTGCGCTTGTCGGCTCCCGCCGACCAAGCCGATCTGGTGCCCGGGCGCACGGTTGAGGCGACCATCGTCATCGAAAAGCGGGACTCCGGACTCTCGATTCCGCGCACCGCTCTTCTCGATGCCGTGAAATCCCCGGCTGTGTTCGTCGTCGAAAAAGGCCAGGTGGTGCGGCGCCCGGTGCGTTTTCGCGACTGGCCGGCACCCGACGTCTTGGTGCTCGATGGACTCGTCGCCGGCGACTTCGTGGTGAGCGACCCGACCCGGGTGGCAGTCGGCGCGCGGGTGGACCCGGTCGTCGCCGACCCCGCCGCGGATTCCGACGCGCCGACCGCCCTATGATGTTCGCGCTCAAAGTCGCCTGGCGTTACCTGTTGTCGACCCGGCTGCAAACCGGACTCCTCGTCGTCGGCGGTGCGTTGGGCGTGGTGATTTTCCTCGTGCTGGCCGCCCTCGCCAAGGGCCTCGCGGTCACCCTCACCGACGCCGTCTCCGGCTCGATCCCTCATGTCACCATCGAGCCACCGCAAGTCCGAGCCCGCCCATTCGTCGACGCGCCCGCTGACTCCGTGGTGCAGGCGGCGACACCCCTGTCCTCCACCGTGCGGGCGCAAATCCGCAACGTCCCGGCCTTGCTTTCCCTGGCCCGTGCCCAACCCGAGGTAAAGGGGGCCACCGCCCGGGTGCTGGGAAGCGCCTTCCTCGTGCGAGGCGAGAGCCGCGCCGCGATCACGGTCCAGGGCCTTGAAACGACCGATTTGGATCTGATCGCCCCGGTGACGAAAAAACTCGTCGCCGGAGAAGCCGATCTCTCGCGCGGCGGGCTTATCATCGGTCAGACGCTGGCCAAAGATCTCGAACTGCGCGTCGGCTCCACGATTTTACTAAGGACCGACCGGGGCGGGGAACGTCTGACCCGGGTGGACGGCATCTACAAGGCCGATGAGGAAGGCCAGGACCGAGGCAACGCCTACCTCGTCATCAGCGTGGCTCGCGCGCTCTTCGACCTCCCCGGCGGCGTGGATGAAATCAGCCTGAAGCTGCACGATGCCAACGCCGCCCCCGCCGTGGCGCGCCGCCTGCGCGGAGCCCTCGCCCTTCGCGTCACCGCCTGGCAGGAGCGCAACCCGCTGCTCGCCGCGATCATTCTCTCCCAGACCACCCAGACCAACATCATCCAGGCGTTCACCCTTCTGACGGTGCTCGTCGGCGTGGCCAGCGCGCTGCTCCTGTCCACCTATCGGCGTAGAGGGGAAATCGGTGTGATGCGCTCCTTCGGACTTTCCCGTGGATTCGTGGCGACCGTGTTCGTTTTTCAAGGCACGATCCTCGGCGTGCTCAGCTCGGCTCTGGGCGTCACCGGCGGCTGGTTTTTGACCAACTGGCTCGGTTCGATCAAAACCAACACCGGCGATCTCCTGCTCCCGATCAGTCAGGACGGGGCCGCTTACGCGATTGTCGTGGTCGCCACGATCACCGGTTCGGCAGTGGCCGCCGTGATACCCGCCCGCTCCGCTTCAAGCATCGACCCGTTGGAGGTGGTCGGTTGATGAGCACCTCCCTCGTCCAGGTGCGCGATCTCGTGAAAACCTTCCGCCAAGGCGAACTCACGACGCCCGTTCTGCGCGGCATCGATCTGGATCTGCCCGCCGGAACTCGCGCCGCGTTGGTCGGACCCTCAGGCTCCGGCAAATCCACCCTGCTCACGATTCTCGGCACCCTCCAGCGCCCGACTTCTGGCCGCCTGGAGATCGACGGGCGTTCGCTCATCGGCCTCACGGAACGAGAGCTGACCGCCTTCCGGAATGCGCGGCTCGGCTTTGTTTTCCAATTCCATCATCTGCTCCCGGATTTCACGGCGTGGGAGAACGTCCTTTTCCCGGCCTTTGGTCGTGCCGGCGGAGCGACCCGCGCGGACAAGGAACGCGCCGACGAACTCCTCGATAAAGTGGGGCTGGCCCACCGCCGCGATTTCCTGCCCGGACAGCTATCGGGCGGCCAAAAACAGCGCGTCGCGATCGCCCGCGCCCTCATAAACCGTCCCAACCTCGTGCTCGCCGACGAACCCACCGGCAATCTCGACCGGGAAGCAGCCGCCCAGGTCATGACCCTCATCGAGGAGATCGGCCGCTCCGAAGGCACCGCGTTTGTGCTCTCCACCCACGACGCCGAGATTGCCAGTCGCTGCCCGATTACATTTCGAATCGAAGCCGGAACCATCCGGCAAACGGTCGCCGCAGCACCCTTAACGAGTCCCGCCGCCTCACCTTGACCCAGACCGAGACACTTCTCATTTCCGCTTCCACCACCCCCTGCGACTGGCGTCGCCGCTGGCTGGGAACGAAACGCTACTGGCTGTTCCAAATCGCCGGCTGGAGTGTCTTTTGCTCGGCACAGACGGTGAGCGCTTTTTTTGCCCCCGAAGGTGAATCGATCCGGATTCCCCTGACCATTCTATGGGCCGTGATCTCGATGGGCTGCACTCACCTCCTGCGCGTGGTGATCCTTCTCCTCGGCTACGTCGAACGGCCCTTGGCGCGCCTGTGGCCGGTGCTCATTCCCCTGGTGCTTTTGGGGGCGGCGGCCATCAATGGCCCGCTCGCCATTCTCTGGGCCACATGGAGCGATGAAGTAATCCCGTTTCGCGAGGCCATCGCAAATTACCTCTTCATCGGCGCACACAGCGCCTTCATGCTGACGGCTTGGCTCGCCTGTTACTTCAGCTGGCAATTCAACAAGCGTTACCAACAAGCCGCCCTCGAAAAACTGGAGCTGGCGAACGCTGCCAAGGAGGCGGAACTCCAGGGCCTCAAGGCCCAGCTCAATCCGCACTTTCTGTTCAACAGTCTCAACACGGTCCGCGCCTTCATACCACGCGAACTAGCCCAGCCGCGCGAGGCGATCACCCTGCTTTCCGATCTGCTGCGCACCTCCCTGGCCGGCACGTCGCACACGCTGGTCCCCCTCGGCCGCGAAATGGAGTCGATTAGAAATTTCCTTCGCCTGGAGCAGATGCGCCACGCGGAGCGTCTGCGCGTGCATTTCCAACTCTCGCCCGAGTCCCTGCAAGTGCCGGTGCCCTCGCTGATGGTGCAGACCTTGGTGGAAAACGCCGTCAAACACGGCATCGCCCGCCTTGCCCAGGGCGGCGTCGTCTCCATCACCGCCCGGGTTGAGGCGTCCATGCTCCGCCTCGAAATCACCAACCCCGGCCAACTGAAACCCGACCCCGCCTCGACCGGCGTGGGCCTGGCCAACGCCCACGCCCGCCTCCGGCTTCTCTTCGGTCCGGCGGCCAGCCTCACACTGCGCGAAACCACCGAAAAGGGAGGCACGGTTGTCGCCGAATTGATGATTCCTGCGGAAGGCAGTGACCGCCCATGATCATCCAAACCCTCATTGTAGACGACGAGGCTCCGGCCCGTCGCGAGTTGCGCACCCTGCTCGACGACCACCCCCGATTCGCGATTTGCGGGGAAGCCGCCGACGCGTGGGCGGCGGGTGAACTCGTGGCGAGCCGCCGGCCCGCGCTGGTTTTTCTCGACATCGAGCTGCCCGGCCTCGGCGGCATCTCCTGGTTCAAATCACTCCCGGGGCCGCGTCCGCATGTCATCTTCACCACCGCCTACTCGGAGTTCGCGGTGCACGCCTTCGAACTCGACGCACTGGACTACCTCGTAAAGCCGATTCACCCCGCCCGGCTCGAAGCCGCGCTTCAGCGCTTTATCCGCACGCAAACCGCCGCCGGCGGGAACGGAGCGCCGGTTTCGGCCGGACTCGAAGAACCGCTGGCGATTGATTCGCGGGTCTTCGTTCGAGAAGGCGAACGGTGCTGGTATGTGCCGGTATCGCGGATCCGTCTGTTGGAGGCCGCAGGCAACTACACCCGCCTGCTCTTCGACGAAGATCGCCCTTTGCTACTGAGCAGTTTAACGGCGCTGGAGAGGCGCTTGCCACCCGAGATTTTCATCCGGGCCAACCGCTCACAAATCATCAACCTGCGTTTTATCGAAACCATCGGCGAATGGTTCAGCGGCAGCATAAAGGTCGTGCTCAAAGGCGGCGGCGAAGTGGAGTTCTCCCGACGCCAAGCCCAGCTCTTCCGCGAGCGAATGAGTCTGTAGCCCATACATGAAGACACTGGCCCCAGGCACCTCGGGACCATGCTCCGAGTAACCGCTGTTGAGCGTAACTTGGAACTGACCCTTTAGTGTTACGAATAGATTCGATCCTCCTATCATCATCGCAGATTGTCTGGCGCCCCCTCCGCGCCTCGGGCACACCGGCCGTCGGCGCCCAATAGACGGTGCCATCTTCGATTGCCGTGTCCGTTCCCGCGTGAGGAAACCCCTCCCGCGCGGTCTATTCACCAGCCATGCGTTCCGCTTCCCGCCTTATTCCGCTCTGCGCCGGCCTCGCCCTCGGCTCCGCCGCCACCTGGACGCTTCTGCACCTGCACTCGCCCCCGGCCGCCTCCACCGCCGCCCTTGCACCTCCCGGTTCCTCGCGACCCGCCGCTTTTCCCGCACCACCTTTCCCACCCCCTCGTCTCGCCGGCCCCGAGGCCACGACCGCCCTCGACGCCTACCTCGCCCTCCCGCCGCTCCCGGACAAAGCCCCCGCCGCCGAACTCGTCGCCCGCACCGGCGAAATGCGAGTCCTGCTCACCCGCCTCCCCGTCTCCCTTTTCGAGCGTCTCCTCTCCGCCCTCGCCTCGCGCACCGGCTCCGCCGAGGCCCGGCTCCGCCTCCTCGCCTTCGAGGTTTGGACCGAGCACGACGCCCCCGCCGCCGCCCGCTGGGCCGCCGCCCTCGTTCCCGGCGAGTCCATCGACGCGCCCACCCGCGCCCGCTACGCCACCACCGCCGCCCTCGCCTGGGGCGAGGCCACCTTCGACCCCGCCTACGCCGGGGCCTCCACCCTGCCCGACACCAAACTCGGCGCCGACCTCGCCCGGGAACTGCTCGCCCAACTTGCCGCCACCGACCCCACCCGCGCCCTCGCGCTCGCCCGCGCCGCCGGTGACGAATTTTTCAAAGCCAGCCAGCAAGCGCTCTTCACCGCTTGGGCCGCGAAAGACCCCGCCGCCGCCGTGCAAGCCCTAGGCCCCGGCCTGCTCGAAGCACCCACCATTCCCAAGCCTCTCTTCGCCGCCCTCGGTCAATGGTTCGCCCGCGATTCGTCATCCGCCTTCGCCTGGATCCTTGCCCAGCCCCCGCGCGACGGCGACACCTACAACACCTTCCTCTACTCCGCTTTCGCTCGCTTAGGCGACGATCCCGCCACCGCCCGTGCCGGCGCCGCCCTGCTGCTCGCCCACCCCGAATTGAGCGATCAGCTCGGCGCTCTCCGGATGTTGACCGGGTCGTGGGCTAGATCGGATGCCCGATCTACCCTCGCTTGGCTGGAGACCATGCCCGACGCCAACCAGCGCAACCTTCTCATCGAGACCTGCCTCTATTCCGCATGGGGGCTCGAAACGGAGGACTTTCTCGCCTTCGCCCTGCGCCTGCCCGAAAGCCCGGACCGCGATAAAAAGATTTCCGCTCAAATCAACGGGTGGGCCACCAAAGACCCCGACGCCGCCCTCGTGTGGCTCGCCGCCCACGATTCCCCCGGACTCGCCTCCGTCGCCGCCGGCGTTCAAGGCACCCTCCTCGCCCGCCTAGCCGAGACCGATCCCGCTGCCGCTCTCGCGAAATGGAAAAACCTTCCTGCCGGCCTAAACCAAGCCACCGCCGCCGGCCCGCTCGCCGCCGCCTGGGCAAAAACCGATCCCGCCGCAGCCGCCGCTTGGCTGTCCGCGCAAATAACTTCGTTCCCATCCGCCGCCCAAAAAAGCGACGCCATCCGCTCCTTCGCCAGAGCGTGGTCTCGGACGGACGTCGCCTCTGCAGCGCGCTGGATGACCGACCAGCTCGCCACCCTCCCCACCGTTCCCGACGCCTCCGGCATAGACCAGACGCGAGGCTCCTACCGTCTGATCCTGGCGCAACTGGCCAGCACCGACCTCCCCGCCGTGCTCAAACTCGCCGGGACCTTGACGGATCCCGAACTTCAAAAAAGCGCCTACACCAGCGTCTTCGACGAATCACGCGCTTCTGGCGTCATGCCGCCGTCGCCG
>JAIXVP010000342.1 GCA_027482905.1 Opitutaceae bacterium | reverse complement strand
CGGGCGCCGAGCCAGGCGTGTTTCTCCACCGGGCGGCGGGGCTCGCAGGCGGTGGGTGGAACGTGGTGCAGCGGGAAGGAGACGCGTTTGGCGGACTCGGCGAGGAACCACTCCACGCCTTTGAAATCGAGCAGGTACTTGAGCCGTGCTTTCTTGCGGTTGGTGCGGTCGCCGTGGTCGATGAACACGCGCATCATGGCGATGGCGAGGGGCACGGCCTGATCGGGGGCGACGAGCAGGCCGGTGTCGCGGGCGAAGTCCTTGTGGCCGGTGATGCCGCCGAGTTGGACGCGGAAGAAGGAGCCGGGAGCGGGGAGCGGGGAGCCGGGGGGCGGAGAGAAGTCCGGGTTTGCGGATTTGTGATTTGCAATCGACTCGGTCGTGACGCGGGTGGCGATGAAGCCGATGTCGTTGGTGTCGGCGGCGACGGAGAGGCTGCCGCCGTTGTCGAAGGCGATGTTGAACTTGCGCGGCAGGTCGTAGAGGTCGCGTGATTGGTAGAGGTAGTTTTGCAACGCGATCGCGTAGGGGCGGACGTCGAAGACCTCGTCGGGGGCGAAACCGGAGTCGGGCGACGCGGTGATGTTGCGCAGGTTGTCGGCGCCGGAGCCGCGCGAGGAGAGTCCGAGCTCGGCGAGGCGGGCGAGGACGGCGACGGTGTCGCGGGGTTTGATCTCGCGGAGCTGGAGGTTGCCGCGGGTGGTGATGTGGGCGTAGCCGCCGGCGAGATCCTTGGCGAGGTCGGCGAGACCGTGGAGCTGGTGGCTGGTGATGCCGCAACCCGGGAGGCGGAGGCGGAGCATGTAGCCCTCCTGGGCGGGGGCGACGTGGAAGAGGCCGTGCCAGCGGAAACGGTAGTTGTGCTCGGCGTCGGGGTTTTGGTCGGCGGCGGCGTGGGCGAGGAGGCGGTCCCAACCGTCGAGCGGGTGCTCGGCGTGTTTCCATTTCTCCTGTTGGCTCAGATCGTCGACGGGGGTGTGGTGAAAGAGGGGATGGGCGGCGACGGGCGCGGGTGCGGCGAGCGGCGACCCTGCGGGCGGCAAGTGACCGGTGGTGGCGAGGGCGGCGAAGAAGCCCTGGAGGTATTCCTTTTGGGGCGGGGTGAAGGCGCCGCCGGAGGCGGACTCGGGCGCGAACGGAGGAGAAGGGGGAAGGGCGACGCTCACAGGGGATAGTTTAGCACCGGCGGTGCCAGCGGTGGGAGCAGTCTGAATCTACCTGGTGAATTGAATTTTAATTATCCATGAGAATCCTTGATGCATATCGCAGATGGAAAAGCCCCCGGCGGGTGAGGCCGGGGGCGACTTCAGATGAGACGGCGGACCCAGCGGTCCCGCCCCGCCTGGGAGCTTAGAAGTTCAGGGTGGTCTGGAGATAGGCGTAGCTGGCGTCGTGGGATTTGCCGACCGAGTTTTCCCAGGATTGGTCGATGTAGTCGCCGGCGAAGTAGTGGCTGAGGCCGAGTTCGACGTGCAGCCAGATTTTCGGATACCAGCCGATGACGAGGTCGATTTCCTGGCCGAGGGCGTTGTCGTAGTCGGCGTTGCGGTGGTAGCCGGTGCCGTTGTTGAGCGGCTGGTTGCCGACGCCGCCGACGGTGGCCTGGCCGCCGCCGAAGCGGGCGACGCCGGCGACATTATACCAATAGTCGGCGGTGGTGGCGAGGAACTGGAAGTGGTGCTCGAGGGCGACGGTCACGGTCTCGCGGGGCTTGAAGGTGAACACGGTCCGGAAGTCCTGGAGGTTTTGCAGGCTGCTCAGATCCATGTAGCCATAGTGGAGGTGGGTGGTGGCGAACTGGTTCTGGAAGGTGCCGCTCTCGCCGTCGGCGGCGTCTTTGTCACCCGAGGCGTAGCTGTAGATGAACCCGAGGCGGGGCTGCCAGGCGGACTCGGTCCAGGTGTAGCCGACGCCGAGGATGGCGGCATAGGCGGACTGCTTGAGATCCTGGGCGCGGAGGGGGGCGGCGACGGCCGTGGTGCCGCCGATGCGGCCGGGGGCGTTGACGGGGAGGATGGCGTTGCCCTGCGAGTCGCGGTTGGAGATGTCGCCGAACTGGTGCATGAGCTCCGCGCTGTAGTCCCAGCCGCCGTAGGCGAGGGGCTTTGACTTCACGCGCAGGCCGACGGTGTAGAGTTCCTGCATCACGGGCTGGCGGAAGGGGGCGGCGACGCCGGCGAAGTCCTCGGTGGTGCTGGCGCGTTCCACGTCGTGCTGGTAGATGAAGGCTTCGACGAACTCGCGACGGGAGAGGGGCGGGAAGTTGAAGTAGGCGCCGTTGAACTGGTCCGAATCGTAGTGGGACTGGTTGAAGTTGCCGTCGTCGTTGTAGACGATGGCGGCGGTCCAGACGTCGACGCCGAACAGGGCGTTTTGGTAGCGGACCTTGGCGGCGTCGAAGGAGCGGGAGTTGTTGTTCCAGCGGAAGTGTCCGACCTGGCGCTGGTCGGGGCCGACCTGGCCGGCGGGGGTGGGGAACACGCCGCCGGGGACGAGTTCCTGGCGGCCGATCTTGGCGGAAACCGGAAACTCCTTGTGGTTACCGATGGTGAAATAGGCCTGGTAGACGTTGGCGTCGGAATCGCGTTCGGGCAGGCCCTGGCCGGCGCGGATGCCGGGGGCGTTGGCGATCTCGGTGGCGTTGGCCGGCGCGAAGGTGGTGGCGTTGTTCTGGCGCTCGTCATCGATCGAGTCGCTGGAGCGGAACTCGGTGAACACGGAGAACCACTTGTCGGTGTAGCCGACGCGGGGCATGACCCGGGTAAGGACGTAGGTGTTGTCGTTGTCGAAGCGGTCGCCGTTGGCGGCGGAGACGGGGCGGCCGCCGGAGAAATCGCGGTTCGAGCCGGCGGAGGTGAAGCCGGCGTTGTCCTTCGCCTCGAGGCGGGCGCGGAGGTTCACGCCCACGTCCCACTGCGCGTTGTAGGGGTCGGCGGCGCGGAGTTTGTCGTTCAGCATGCCGGGATAGGGCCGCGGCGGGGCGGGCGAATACTGGGCGGAGGCGAGGGCCGGCAGGAGCGCGGCGAGGGCGGCGGCGAAGCGGCGGCGGGAGCGGAGCGTGGTCATAGGCGTGGAGCGGGAGGGAGGGCGGTGGTGGTTGCGGTTGGAGGCGGAAAAACGGGCAAGGCAGTGGCCGGAGCGGGACGGCGGGGCGTCCCGGGACCGAAGGGAAAAAGGGCGGGGCGCGGCTAGAGGGCGGCGAAAGCGTGCATGAAGCGTTTAAGGCCGCCGCCGGGCGGTTTGGCGGCGGGCGGTGGAGTGGCGTGGACGACGGGCGCGGGGCGGTGGTGGCTGCGCTCGTTGAGAAAGTGGATGAGGTATTCGCGCGCCTCGTAGTAGGCGGGGTCTTCCAGGAGCTGACGGCGATTGCGGGGGCGGGGGAATTTCACCTCCAGGATGTCGCCCACCGTGGCCTCGGGGCCGTCGGTCATCATGACTACGCGGTCGGCGAGGTAGATGGCCTCGTCGACGTCGTGGGTGACGATCAGGGCGGTCTTTTGGTCGCGCTGCCAGAGGTCGAGCAGCACGTCCTGGAGCTCCATTTTGGTGAGGTTGTCCAGCATGCCGAAGGGCTCGTCGAGCAGCAGCATCTTCGGGCTCAAGGCGAACGCGCGGGCGATGCCGCAACGCTGGCGCATGCCCTGGGAGAGTTCGGCGGGGCGCTTGTGCATGGCCTCGGCGAGGCCGACGACGGAAAGGTAGTATTCGGCGATCTGGCGGCGCTCGAGGCGGGTGGCGGTGTAGTAGACCCGGTCGACGCCGAGCATCACGTTTTCGAAGGCGGTGAGCCAGGGCAGCAGGCAGGGCGCCTGGAAAACCACGCCGCGGTCGGGGCCGGCGGCGACGACTTCCTTGCCGGCGAGGATGATGCCGCCCTCCGTCACGTCGGAGAGGCCGGCGATCATCGACAGCACGGTGGACTTGCCGCAGCCCGAGTGGCCGATGAGCGCGATGAACTCGCCCTTGCGGACCGGCAGGTTGAAGTCCTTCACCACGGTCAGCGGACCCTTCGGCGTGGGGAAGGTCTTGTGGAGACGGGAGAGGTCGAGGAAGGGACTCATGCGTGAGCGCGGGAAGGCGAAGACAGGAAGCGGGTGGGAGACGCCGATTTTTTGAAGGTGGAAAACGGGAAAGGGGGAAGAGCCGGGAGGGGACCGTGACTACAGGGTGGCGACGGTCTCGCGTTTTTCCTCGGAAGGGCGGCGGGGCGGGCGGTTCACGCGGGGGGCGTCGAGGTCCTCGGGCAGGATGTCGGGCAGGACGAGTTTGCGGGTGACGGTCTGCTGGCGGCGGGCGCCGTAGCCGAGGAGCTGGTCGGTGATCTGGGCGCGGAGGCGTTTGAACTCGGGCTCGTGGTTCAGGGCCTTGCGGTCGCGGGGACGGGGCAGGTCGATGGTGATCGGCGCGGCGAGGGTGGCGCCGGGGCCGAGGGTGAGGGGGATGACGCGGTCGGCGAGGTAGAGGGCCTCGTCCACCGAATTGGTGATCAGGACGACGGTCTTTTTATCCTTCTGCCAGATGTCCGAGATCTCGTCCTGAAGGTTGGCGCGGGTGAGCGCGTCGAGGGCGGAGAGGGGCTCGTCGAGCAGCAGGATGCGCGGGTCGATGGCGAGGGTGCGGGCGACGGACACGCGCTGGCGCATGCCGCCGGAGAGCTGGCCGGGCAGGCGGTCGGCCGCGTGGGAGAGCTTCACCATGCCGATGTATTTCGCGACGCGTTCGGCGCGTTCGGCGGCGGGCGCGGCGGGAAAGACGGCGTCCACCGCGAGGGCGATGTTTTCCGCCACGGTCAGCCAGGGCAGCAGGGAGTAGTTCTGGAAAACCAGGCCGCGGTCCGGGCCGGGGCCGGTGACGGGGCGGCCCTCCAGGGTGATGGCGCCGGAGTCGGGTCTGGTCAGGCCGGCGATCATCGACATCAGGGTCGTCTTCCCCTGGCCGGAATAGCCCACGATGGCGACAAACTCGCCCTCGACGAGGGAGAGGTTCACGTCGCGGAGAACGGGGTGGCCGGCGAAGCCCTTCGACACGTTTTTTAGTTCGAGGAAAGACATGAGGGACGGCTCAGACGGTTTTGAAGCGGCCTTCGACGACGCTCATCAGGCGGTCGAGGACGAAGCCGATCAGGCCGATGGTGAGGATGGAGAAGATGATGTTCCCGTAGTTGGCGTTATTGTATTCATTCCACAAGAACGAGCCGACGCCGGTGCGGCCGGTCAGCATCTCGGCGGCGACGATCACCAGCCAGGCGATGCCGAGCGACAGGCGGAAGCCGGTGAACATGTAGGGCAGAGTGGCGGGCACCATGATCTTCAGTAGGGTCTGGGTGCGGGAGAGTTTCAGCACGCGACCGACGTTGAGGTAGTCCTGCGGGATGGCCCGGACGCCGACGGCGGTGTTGAGCACGGTCGGCCACATGGCGCAGATCGCGATGGTGAAGAGCGCGCCGTTCTCGAGGGCCTGCGAGCCGGTGCTGAGGAAAAGCACCATGCCGAGGGGCAGCCAGGCGAGGGGCGACACCGGGCGGAGGATTTGCACGATGGGATCGAAGACGCGGGCGAAGCCTTTCGAGAGCCCCAGCAGGAAACCGATGGGCGTGCCGACGAGCAGGGCGAGGGCGTAGCCTTTCGCGACGAGCGCGAGCGAGTAGCCGACGAGGCGGAGGATGCCCTGGTCCTGTTCACCGCGTTTCGCGAGGGGTTCGAGGACGTAGGGCTTGGCGACCTCCCAGGTGGCGGCGGGAGTGGGCAGCTCCTTCGCGACGGTGGCGCTGAGCAGGATCCAGAAGCCGAGGCAGAGCAGCAGGCCGGCCAGCAGGCAGGCGGTGTTGACGAGGAAAGTGCGGGCGGTGGCGTGCATGGACGGCGTGGGTGGAGGCGGGTGGGGCCCGCCGTGGTGGCGGCGGGCCCGGGCGTGGAGCAGATCAGCCTTTGAGGGCGTTTACGGCGAAGCCCTTGGCGTAGGCCTCGAGGTCGGCGGCGGGGTCGAAGGCGACGCCGTCGAACAGGGTGAACGGCGTGGCGTCGGCGCCGCGGTCGGAGACGCCGAGCTCGGCCATCGCCTCGGTGTAAAGGTCGGGGCGCATGACCTTGGCGACGACGGCCTGGTAGTCGGGGGCGCCGGAGACCATGCCCCAGCGGCGGAACTGGGTGAGCCACCAGAGGCCGAACTTGGTCTGGGGGTAGTTGGCGTTTCGCTTCGAGAAGTGCATGGGGAACTCGTCCTCGACCTTGCGGCCGTCGCCGTAGTCGAGCTGGCCGAGCATGCGACCGAGGATGACGTCCTTGGGGCAGTTGATGTAGTTGGGTTTCGAGACGATGGCGCAGGCCTCGTCGCGGTTGGAGGTCTCGTCCAGCCAGACCGAGGCCTCGTGCACGGCCTTGAGCACGGCCTTCACGGTCTTCGGGTTTTTGGCGGCGAACTCCTCGGTGAACGCGAGGACCTTCTCGGGGTGGTCCTTCCAGATGTCCTGGGTGGTGACCGACGTGTAGCCGATGCCGTCGGAGATGGCGCGGGCGTTCCAGGGTTCGCCGACGCAGTAGCCGTCCATCTTGCCGATCTTCATGTTGGCGACCATCTGGGGCGGCGGTATGGTGATGAGGTTGACGTCCTTGTCGGGGTGGATGCCGCCGGCGGCGAGGTAGTAGCGCAGCCACATGGCGTGGGTGCCGGGCGGGAAGGTCATGGCGAAGGTGAGCGGCTCGCCGAGTTTTTTGGCGGAATCGACGAAGGGTTTGAGGGCCTTCGGGTCGGCGCCGACCTTGCCCTTCAACTCGTTCTTCAGGGTGATGGCCTGGCCGTTGCGATTGAGCAGCCAGGGAATGACCATGGGCTTTTTGGGCGCGCCGAGGATGCCCATGGTCGAGGCGAAGGGCATGCCGAGGAGCATGTGGGTGGCGTGGGTGTCGCCCGAGCTCAGCATGTCGCGGATGGCGGCCCAGCTGGCGCCTTTCTTGATGGTGGCGTTGATACCGTATTTTTTGAACAGGCCCTTTTCCTGGGCGATGATGATGGGGGCGCAATCGGTGAGGGCGATGAAGCCGAAGGTGACATCGGGGTGTTCCGGGGCGGAGGCCGCACCGGTGACGGCGGGCGCGGACTGGGCGGAGGCGCGGGAGGGCGCGAGGCCGGCGCCGAGGAGGGCGGCGGCTCCGAGGCCGGTGGCGGCGCGGGTCAGGAAGCCGCGGCGATTGAGGGCGCGGGGAGCGGAGGCGGGCGGGATGGGCTTGGTGGGCATGGTGCGTGGTGGAGGCGGTGAGCGGGAGATCAGACGGGAAGGAGGGCGGCGCCGTGGCGGGCGCGGGCTTGGGCGAAGAGATCGGGGCGGAACGTGCGCCGGGCGAGGTCGGCGGGCAGGTCGACGCCCTTGGGGACGAGGCCGTGGCGGACGAGGCCGTCGATGATCCACTGGGCGCGCACGGGCGTGGGGACGTTGGCCTCGGACCGGGAGAAGCGGATGTAGTCGGCGGCGGATACGGCCTCGCGGCCGCCGCCGAGCTCTAGCGGGCCCACGAGGGCGGGCGCGAGCAGGCGGGCGGGGACGTTCAGGTATTCCGGCCGGGAAAGGAGGCGGACCAGCTCGGGGCGGAAGGCGGGGTCGTCGCACAACACGGCGGCCTCCTGGAGGGCTGCGACGAGCGCGAGGTGTTCCTCGCCGCGGGCGGCGGCGAAGTCCTCGCGGACCATGAGGACCTTCTCCGGGTGGCCGGGGGCGAGTTCGGAGGAGAGGGCGGCGATGAAGCCGGTTTTTTCGCGCACCGCCTGGGTGTTGTAGGGATCGCCGACGCAATAGCCGTCGAGGGTGCCGGCGGCGAGGTTGCGGTGGAGCTGGGGCGGCGGGACGACGACGATGCGGACGTCCTTGTCCGGGTCGATCCGGGCGCCGCGCAGCCAGTCGCGCAGGAGCAGGTGCTGGGCGGAGTGGGCGAACACGACGCCGAGGACGAGCAGGCGTTCGTGGCGGGTGCGCTGGATCTCGGCGCGGAGGGTCTCGGCGTCGACCACGCCGCGTTTGTCCAGGGCGGAGGAAAGGGTGATGGCGTCGCCGTGGGCGTTGAGCACGCAGGCGGTGAGGCAGGGGGTGGCGAGGCAGCCCAGGCCGAGGGTGGTCGCGACAACCATGGGCGCGACGGCGTGGGCGGCGTCGAGCTCGCGGTAGATGATCTTGTCGCGCACGGTGGCCCAGCCGACCTCACGGCTCAGCTCGACGTCGAGGCCGCGGCGGGCGAAATGGCCCTGCGAGGCCGCGACGATGAGCGGCGCGGCGTCGGTCAGCGGGATGAAGCCCAGGCGCAACCGCGCCCCGGAGGAGGCGATGGCGGCGGAACTGGGAGGGCGGGAGGGCATGTTTACGCTCATCGGTCTAGCGGAGCGGGTGCCATGCCACGGGTTTGGTCTGAAAAGTGCTGTTCAACGTTCTCATGATTTTCATGAGCGAAGGTAATTCACGTGGACGCTCTCCGGAGGCATGACGACCACGCTCGACAGCCGCCAGATGCTCGCCTTCGCCACGCTGGCGCGGTGCGGGAGCTTCACCCAGACGGCGAAGGAACTCCACCTCACGCAGTCGGCGATCAGCCACACGATCAAGGCGCTGGAGCAGGACGTGGGCGTGCCGTTGTTCGAGCGGGTGGGGAAGCGGGTATTCCTGACCCAGGCGGGCGAGCAGCTGCGGCCGGCGGCGGAGCGCATCCTGCGCGACATGCACGACGCGCGCACCGCGCTGGAGGAGATCGGGGCGTGGGGCAGGGGGCGGCTGCGGGTGGGGGCGAGCGTGACGACCTGCCAGTATCTTTTGCCCACGGTGCTGCGGGAGTTTCGCCAGAGTTTTCCGGATTGCGCGCTGCGCATCGAGCCGGGGGACGGTCCGCGCATGGTGGAGTTGTTGCGCAACAACCAGGTGGACCTCGCGCTGATGCTGCAGCCCGCGCGCGAGGCGGGGCTCGAGTTCCGGCGATTGTTCGCCGACGAGTTGCGCGTGCTGGTGTCGCCGATGCACGCCTGGGCGCGGGCTGGGCGGGTGGGCGCCGAGGCGCTGCGGGCCGAAACCCTGATCGTTTACAACAAGGGGAGCTACACCGACGCGCTGCTGGAGGAGCATCTGGCGGCGGCGGGCATCGAGCTGGAAAACACGATGGAGCTGGGCAGCATGGAGGCGATCAAGGAGCTGGCCAAGGTGGGAGTGGGCGCGGGCGTGCTGGCGCCGTGGATCGCGCGCCGGGAACTGGGGGAGGGTTCGCTCGTCTCGCTCGCGCTGCCGGGCGGGAAGCTGCGGCGCACCTGGGGCGTGGCGCACCTCAGCGGAAGGAGGCTCTCGCTGGCGGAAGAGACCTTCGCGGGGCTTTGCGAGGCGGTGGCGCAGACCCTGGACGCGGGTTAGCGGTCGAAATCGTCCACGCACACCAGTCGCATGAATGATTGCTGATCAAATTCATGCGCTTGCTGGTTTAATTGGAACACATGAGCCGAATCTATGGACCGGCTAAGCGCTCGACTCCGGTCGCGAGCCGGGACGGGCGCGGCTGGATCAGGAGCCGGCCTCGCCGGCGACCTTCGCGGGCGTGGGCAGGGTGCGGAGGTCCTCGAGGATGCGGAGACTCTCGCGCAGGTAGACGTCCATCTTGGCGTAGCGGGTGTCGCCGTCGGCGTCCGCGTCCTCCGCGTCGGGGTCGTCCTCGTTGGCGGGGTCGTCGGCTTTCTTCGCCGCCTTGATGCGGGGCGGGGGCGGAGGGGAGACGAAGAACTCGGTGAAGGCGTAGGCGTCGGTGGCCTCGAGCGCCTTGCGGGTGGTGTCGCTCTCGTCGCGGAAGGCCTTGTCGGCGACCTTGCCGGCGCGGCGTTGCTCCAGGTTCAGCGAGACGGTCTTCTCTGCCTGGCGCTCCTTGAATCGCGCGATGGACTTTTTGAGCAGGGCGAACTCGGGCAGGTGTTCGAGGCGGTCGGCGCTGCGGGCGCGGAGCACTGCAAGCGATTCGGGCGGAAGCTTGGTGGCGTCGTAAAGGCTGGGGGAGATCTCGTCCCAGACGAGGGCATGGGGCAGATCCTGTTCACCGATGGGGAGGAACTCGTCCACCGACGGGATGACGAGGTCGGGCACGACCCCCTTCAACTGGGTGGAGGCGCCGCTGGGGAGGTAGAATTTTTGCACGGTCACCTTGGTTGCGCCGGCGGTCTGGCCCTTGCGGGCGAGCTGGGGGATGACATTGCCCATCTCGATCACGGTCTGGACGGTGCCCTTGCCGTGGGTGGAGGTGTCGCCGATCACGAGGGCGCGGCCGTAGTTCTGCAGTGCGCCGGCGACGATCTCCGAGGCGGAGGCGCTGAAGCGGGAGGTCAGGACCACCAGGGGACCGTCGTAGGCGACGGCGGGGTCGCGGTCCTCCTCGATCTTCACTTCGCCGGCGTAGTTTTTGACCTGCACGACGGGGCCGGAAGGGATGAAGAGACCGGTCAGGGTGACGGCTTCGCCGAGGAGGCCGCCGCCGTTGCGGCGAAGGTCCAGGACGATGCCCTCGACCTTTTGTTCTTTGAGCCGGGCGATCAGGGTCTTGATGTCCTCGGTGGCGGAGTTCTGGTCTTTCGAGTCGCGGCCGTCGCGGCCGTAGAAGGTGGGCAGGGTGATCACGCCGAGCGGGCGGGACTTGCCGTCGGCGCCGGGCACCTGAAACACGGCGGCGTGGGCGCGGGCGGAGTCGAGATTGATGAGGTCGCGCACGATCACGATCTCCTTGCGAACGGCGGCGTCCTCGGCGTCGGCGGGCTGGATGAGGAGGCGGACCTTCGTGCCTTTTTCGCCCCGGATCATCTGGACGATACGGCGCAGCTTCATGCCGACGACTTCCACGAACTCGGCGTCGGCCTGGGCGACGGCGAGGATCTTGTCGTTTGGCTTGAGGGCGCGGGAGAGATCGGCGGGGCCGCCGGGGATGATTTCCTTCAGCACGCAGATGTCCTCGTCGATGCTCAGAAGGGCGCCGATGCCGAAGAGCTGAAGGCGCATGGTGATGCTGAAGTCGTCGTAGGTGTCGGGGGAGAAATAGGTCGAGTGGGGGTCGTAGAGCCCGGCGATGGCGGTCAGGAAGATCTCCGCGACGTCGTTGGGCTCGATGTCGTCGAGGTTCTTGACCAGGCGATCGTAGCGTTTGGCGATTTTGGCGCGGGACTCGTCGAGGGTCTTTTTGTTGAGCAGTTCCTGAAGCAGCTCGAATTTCAGGCGTTGTTCCCAAAGGAGGTCGGCTGCGGTCGCGTCGATCGGCCAGGGAAGTTCTCGGCGGTCGATTTCGTAGGCGTCCGCGCCGGTGAAGTCGAAATCCCCGGCGAGGCGGTGGTGAATCCACTCGATGCGTTCGCGCACGCGTTGTTCATGCCGGGCCTGCACGGCGAAGGCGGCGTCGAGGCGTCCCAAGGTGGCGAGATTCCAGTAAAGGGAGTCGGGGCGGTAGCGGGCCTGGAATTCCTCCAGATCGGAGGCGAGAAGAAACAAGCGCTGGCCGTCGAGGGCCTTGAAGGTGTTGGGAATCACCTCGGCGTAGCTGGCCGGGGTGATCTTATCGCGGTTGAAGTGGACCTCCTCCAAAAGGCGGATCAGGCCGCGAAGTTCGAGGGAGAGGCCGGCGGTGGGTTTGAGTTCGCGCGGGGCGGGAGTCGTCGTGCTCGGAACGGCCGGAGGGGCGGGCACCTCGGACGTGGTCGGGATGGAGGGAGCGGGCTGGGCCGAGGCCAGCAGTGGGGTGAGGAGGAGAAAAATGAACGAGCGGAGGCTAAAACACATGGAGGATGGGAAACGAGGCGGCCGGGAAAGTTGCGTTTTGGCAAGGAAGCGCTCGCAGGGGCGGGGTTTGACGGGCGACGGACTTGGCTTAGGGCGGGTTTGGCTCGCGGTCCGGGGCGCGATGCGGAGAGGGACGGACGAGCGGCATGTTTGACGGTCAGGCTAGGCCGGGTGTCGCCGAACACAAGGCCGGCCGCCGGAAGCCGATCTGGTTTTACCCGCGTCGGCTCTAGGCGATCAAGGTGGCCGCTTGACAGGCGAGGGCGCGGGCTTTTGCTGCGCCCATCCATGGCTAACAAATCCGACAAGTGGGATCAAAACACGGGCGGCAAGTTCTATGTCGACCAGCAATGCATCGACTGCGATCTCTGCCGCGAGACCGCCCCCGCGTTCTTCACGCGCCACGACGAGGGCGGCTACTCCTTCGTCCACAAACAACCGACCACCGAGGATGAGATCGCGCTTTGCCGCGAAGCCCTCGAGGGCTGCCCGGTCGAGGCCATCGGAGACGACGGCGACGCCTGAGCATCGCCCCACGCGCGTTTTTCGCTTCTGCCCGCGCCCGACCGGCGCGGGTTTTTTGTGTCCGCAGATCAAGAATCAGCGGACCGGATTCTGGTTAAGCAGTTTGTCTTTCGAATTAACTAAGCGCTTGCTTCCTGTTCGAGACGCGGGATTCGCTGACGGGATCATGTCCCACCCCCATCCCTGCAAGCTGGCGCTTCTCGCTTCCCTCGTATGGCCGTCGCTCTCCGTCGCCATCACCGAACCGACTTCCGTCGCGGTGGCGGCGTCTGACACCGTGGAGCTGGAGTCGATCACGGTGTTTTCGACCCGCGTCGCGTTGCAGGAGCCGACGGGCACCTTCGCCGCGCCGGTTTCGGTGCTGCGTTTCGAACCGCAGGTCGACGTGCAGGCGCGCGGTTTCGCCGAGGGACAGGCGGATGTCTCGATCAGGGGGGGCACATTCGAGAACACCGGTTTTACGGTCGGTGCGTTGCCGATCTACGATCCGCAGACCGGGCATTATTCGGCGGAGTTGCCGGTTTCGCCCTACATGCTGGGCGCGCCCGAGGTCCGCGTGGGGGCGGAGCAGGCGGCGACGGGTTTTAACGCGACCGCGGGCGGCGTCGCCTACGGGTGGCGGCCGATCCGCACGGGCGGGGCGGTGAGCGGCGCCTTCGGCGCCGACGAGCTGGTGCGCGGCGAGCTTTACACCGGGTTTGTCGCGGCGGAGAAGGTCGCGGGTTTCTCGGTCGGCGGGGATGTCTCCGCCGCGGCCTCCGAAGGGGATGGCACCCTCACCGGCGCCGACCACGACCTCGGGCGCGTCAACGCCCGCGTCCAGTTGGCGAACGCCGTCAGCCAGACCGACTTTTTCGCGGGGTATCAGGCCAAGAACTTCGCCTGGCCCAATCTCTACGCGGCCCGAAACAAGACCACGGGGCTGCGCGATGAGCGTGAGCGCCTGCAGACCAAACTTTTCTTGGTCAACAATCGCACCGAACTCGGCGGCGACGGCGATTACGTGCAGGCCGGCGCCTACTACCGGGGCAACCGCGACCACTACGCCATCCCGGTTTTCGGTTTCAACGCCCACCACGAAACGACGGTGCGCGGGGTCGCGCTGGAGGGTCGCAACACCCTCTTCGGCTCCACCGCCGTGCTCTACAACGCGGGTGTGGTCGCGGACGAGCTCGAGTCCACCACGCTGATCTTCGGGCCGTTCTCCAGCCGCACCCAGGTCTACGGCACGCTGCAGGGCGAGCACACGGTGGACCTCGGTGAACGTCGCGAGCTGGTGTTCACCGGCGGCGCGCGCCTCGACGACAGCGATCGAGACTCGTCCGAGGTCTCGCCGTTGGCGTCCGTTACCTGGCGCCGGACCGACGGTCTTCTCCGCCGCGTTTATGTTTCCTACGCCGAGTCCACCCAGTTGCCGACCTACCAGGCGCTCAATGCGGCCCCGGGCGGTCTCTTCGGCGGCGACCCCGCGCTCGATCGCGCCACGGCGGCCAACTACGAAGTCGGCGTGGAGCTCGGCACGGGCGCGTGGAGCGCGCAGGCGGCGGTGTTTTACCGCGCCGAGGACAACCTGCTCGACTACGTCTACGATCCTTCGAATCCCGCCTCCGCCCGCAAGGCGACCACCGTCGATCTCGACACCTGGGGCGCGGAGCTGTTTGTCCGCCGCACCTGGGAGTCCGTCGATCTTTTCGTCGGCTACACCTTCCTGGACAAGGACGACAACTACACCGGCGACACGGTGGCGAGTTTCTACGCCCTCAACTACGCCGAGCACCGGTTGACGGCGGGCGCGATCGCGCGCCTCGGCGCCGGCTTTGAGCTGCGCATGGACAACGAATACCGCCACCAGGCCGAGAACTCGCTGCGCCGGCTGGGCCGCGACAACATCGATACCGCGCTCGGTCTCTTTTACCACGTGCCCGGCTTGAAGGGTCTCACGCTCAGCGCGCAGGCGGACAACCTCTGGGACACCGCCTACGAGGAGGTTCCCCTGGTGCCCGCGTCGCGTCACTCCTGGAGCTTCGGAGCGACCTATGTCTGGTAACGCCAACGACGGCCCGGCGCCGGCGGGCTCGCCGGGTCGGGGCTGGCCGCGGCGCGTCTCAGGCCGGAGCCTAGGCGTCGGCCTGTCTTTTCACTGTCGCCTCGCCGTTCAACCTCTGGCCGGAGGATTTTCGCGATGAGATTTGGATGGGTATTGGGCTGGGCGGTGTCGCCGGACTGGTTCGCCGCCGAGGTGGAGCGGGTCTGGCCCGGCGCGGAGCACGTCTTCGTGTCCGCCGCGCCCGATTGGCGTGAGCGCCTGGCGGAGGCGGGGCCGCTGGATCGGCTCGGCGGCTACTCGCTGGGCACGCTGCTTTTGTTGAAGGAACGCGCCTGGGTGACGGAGCGCTGGCCGCGGACGGGTTTGCTCGCGCCGATCTGGGCTTTCCCGGCGGAAGCGGGGCGGGGCGGGCGGATATCCCGCGCGCAACTGCGTCTGCTCGGGCGCTGGCTGCGGCATGACGGGGAACGGGCGCGGCGTGAGTTCGGCATGATGTCCCGTCTCCCGCCCGAGGCCCTCGCGGATGCCCCCGGCGCTTCGGTGGAAAACCTGGCGTGGGGCCTGGCGCAACTGGACTCCGGGGTGGCCGCGCCCGGTTTGCCGGCGGGGTGGTTCGCCGCGGCCGGGCTGGTGGACGCGCTCTGCGACACGGGCGCGCTGGCGTGCGCGGAGCCGGACTTGCGATTGGTCGCGGACGCGGGGCATGCGCCGGGTCCGCTCCTGCGCGCCTGGGCGGAGGCGGATGGCATGGCGGGTTGACCCGGTCGGGCGACGCGGGGAGTTTGTCCGCATGGTCGCCGACACCTCCTTTCCCGCCGCCTCAGAAACCAACGCCATCAATCCCTTCCTCGACGAAGCCTTTCGCATCCGCTGGTCGGAACATACGCCCGAGCGCATCGTTCCGGCCATCCGCGCGGCCCTCGCCGAGGCCCAGGCGGCGCTCGACGCGATCGCGTCCTCCGCCGAGCCGGCGACCTTCGGGAATACTTTTCTCGCGCTCGAGCGCGCGACCGAGCGGCTGAACTACGCGTGGGGCAAGGTCACCCACCTTCAGTCGGTGGCGGACGCGCCGGCCCTGCGCGAGGCCCAGAACGCCATGCTGCCCGAGGTGTCCGCCTTTCTGGCCAAGATTCCGCTCAACCCCGCGCTGTGGGCCCGGCTCAAGGCCGGCGCGGCCTCGCCCGAGGGCCGGGCGGTCTCCGGGGTGTGGGCGCGGCTGCGCGACGAGACGACGGTGACCTTTCGCGAGGCGGGCGCTGATCTGCCGGCGGAGCAACGGGCGAGGCTCGAGGCGCTGGAGAGCGAGCTCGCCCAGCTCACGCAGAAGTATTCGGAAAACACCCTCGACGCCACCAACGCCTGGCAGCTCGTGGTCGAGGACGAGGCGCGGCTGCGGGGCCTGCCCGCGCACGCGATCGCGGCGGCGCGCGATTCGGCCCGCCGCAAGGGCCTCGGCTCGGACGAGCGGCCCGTCTGGCGCTTCACCCTGCACGGGCCGTCGCTCGAGCCGGTCATGCTCTACGCCGAGGACGAGACCCTGCGCCATGACATTTGGGCGGCCTCGGTGGCGGTCGGCGCGGAGGCCGAAGGTGGCAAGTGGGACAACGGTCCGCTGGTCCAGCGTATCCTCGCGCTCCGGGCGCAGAAGGCCTCGCTCCTGGGCAAGGCCAGTTTCGCCGATCTCGTGCTCACCCGGCGCATGGCGCGGGACGGCGCGCGGGCGCTGGCCTTCGTGACCGACTTCGAGGCGCGTTGCCGGGCGGCCTTCGCCCGCGAGTGCGCCGAGCTGGAGGCGTTCAAATCAGCACGCGTCGACGAACCAGCCGGCCCGCTCAAGGCCTGGGAAGTCTCGTTCTGGGCGGAGAAAATGCGGCGCGAGCTGCACGCCTTCGACGATGAGGAGCTGCGGCCCTACTTCGAGGTCGGACGCGTGCAGGCCGGCCTGTGGGAGCTGGCGACGCGGGTGTTCGGCCTGCGGATCGTCGAGGTCGGGATCGCGCCGGAGGAGAAGTGGTGCGACGAGGTGAAGTATTACGAAATCCACGACGAGGCTGGCCGGCACCTGGGTTCCTTCTACGCCGACTGGCATCCGCGCGAGGCCAAGCGCGGTGGCGCCTGGATGGGGTATCTCGTGACGGGAGGGCCGACGCCGGACGGCGGGCGCGCGCTGCATCTCGGCTACATCTGCGGCAACATGTCCCCGCCGACCCCGGGGCGCGCCGCGCTACTCACCCACCGCGAGGTCGAGACGATTTTCCACGAGTTCGGCCACCTGCTGCACCACCTGCTCGGCGAGGTGCCGGTCAAGTCGCTCAACGGCGTCAACGTGGCCTGGGACTTCGTCGAGCTGCCCTCGCAGATCATGGAGAACTGGTGCTGGGAGCGCGAGTCGCTCGACCTCTTCGCGCGCCACCACGAGACGGGCGCGCCCATCCCGGCCGACCTCTTCGCCAAGATGATCGGGGCGCGCAACTACCGCTCGGCCTGCGCCGCCATGCGCCAGGTGCAGTTCGCCAAGATGGACCTGCTCCTGCACACGCGGGCGGGCGAGTTTGTCGACGGCGACCTGGAGGCCAAGGCCCGCGCGTTGGTGGCGGACAACATGATCCCGACCGTTCCGCCGGCGCGCACCATCGTGCGGCGTTTCGGTCACTTGTTTTCCGACCCGGTCGGCTACGCGGCGGGCTACTACTCCTACAAGTGGGCGGAGGTGCTGGAGGCGGACGCCTTCACCCGTTGGAAGACGGCGGGGGTGTTTTCCCGCGCGGTCGGGGCCGAGTTCGTCGAACACATCCTGAGCAAGGGCAACAGCGAGGACGCCGACGTGCTTTTCCGTCGCTTCATGGGTCGCGACGCCGATCCGGCGGCGCTCCTCGTGCGCAGCGGCCTCGCGGCGGGCTGAATCGGCGGCATGGATGCGAGCGATCAGAGCCGACCCGCGCCCGCGAGGCGGCGTGGTTGGCGCCGCGCGGCCCGGTGGATCGGCGCGGTCGGGACGCTGGCGGCGGTCGCGCTGGCGACGCTGGATTTTTGGCTGCCGCCTTTGGCCGGGCGCGCGGCAGTGGCGGCCGGCGCGAAGCTGGGCGCCCGGGAAACGCGGGCCGGCCGCTCGGTCGCCTGGCGTGACGTCGCGTGGCGTGGCGCGGGCGTGGAGGTGACGGTGCGTGAACTGACCCTCGACGCGCCGACGCGTATTCTCTGGCGCGGGACACGGACCGACCTGAAGGCGGAGGGCTGGACGGTCAAAATCGTGGCGAAACCCGTCGCGCCCGATCGTGCCGCGGAATCCGGCGGCTGGCCGGAGACCTGGGAACTGGTGCGCGGCGTCGGCGAGCGCCTGCGGCGCTTTGTCGGAGCGGCCGAGTTGAGCGAGGGCCGGCTGGAGGTGGCGGGCGTGGAATTGGGTCTCCCGTTGATCAAAATCGGCGACGGTCGGATCGCGGGCACCGTCGAAGGTCGGGGCGTGCCGATCGATTTTGAGATGGGGTTGGATGCGCGGACCCTGGTGGTGAAAGCGCCACAGGCGGAGGTTACGGCACGGCTGGAGCTTGCTCGGGAACGCGTGGCGGGAGAGCTGACTTGGAAGAACAACCGCGCGCCGCTCGAGGTGGATTTCGCGCCCGGGGCGTGGCGTCCGACGCGCCTGCGTCTTACGGGCGAGGACTGGGTGGTGCCGGCGGCGAGCCTGGGCCTTGGTGCGACCTATGGGGACTTACGCGGGCGATTTGCGCTGCGCGAACAGGGCGACGGCATCGCGGTGGAGGTGGCGGCGACGGCCGATCCGCTCGGGCCGGGTTATCCGGCGGTGCGACTGGATATGGCCGGTGAGGTCGCGGCGGACCGCGTTCGACTGGAACGCCTGGCGCTGACGGCGCCTCAGGCGCGGGCGAACTTGAGCGGGCCGCTGGAGTGGCGGACGGGCGAGGGTTGGGCGTTGGAGGATGGTCTGGAATTCGATTGGGAGGCCGACCTCGGGGCTTTGAGCGACGGGAGGGTGACCGGACGCGCGCAGGGCCGGGCGCGCTGGATCGGCGATGCCGGGCCGCGTTCGCGCGTGGTCTGGTCCGGCGAAGTGACGGACGGCGGCTGGCGGGAACTGCGGGGCGTCGCGGTGGAATTGAACGGCGAATCGGACGTGGGCGAGACGCGGGTGGAGACCGCGCGGCTGACGCTGCCGGACGGCGGTCGGGTGGAGGCGAGCGGGCGGGTGATCCACGTCGACGGGGGAAGGATCGCGGCGGCGAAGGTGACGGGGGAAGTGGGCGGCGGTTTGCTTCGGCCCTGGCTGCCCGTTGGCCTGGAACTCGGCGCGGCCCGGTTCGAGGTCCGCGGTGGCGGGGTCTGGCCGGAGCTCGATTACGAAGGGGAGCTTGCGGTGTCGGCGCCGGCCTATGCGGGCTGGGCGGCCGACACGGTGCGCGTGGAGGCGAAGGGGACGGGGGCAAAAGTGGAGAAGGTTGAAATCAAGGTCGCGCGCGGCGGCGCGGAGTTGTCGGGGTGGTTCGCGGGCGATCTTACCCGGGGCCTGCTCGGCGGGCTGGCCCTGCGGAGGTCGGACGGACGCGCGCTGGAGTCCAAGGGCTTCTCCGGCGGCGGCTGGGACGGGAAGAACATCCGGCTGGGACTGCACCTCGCGGCGCCGGCGACGCCCGGGGACGGAGGCGAGCGGCTTCGCGTCGTCTGGGAGCAGGGCGGGCCGGCGGCGGTGGAAATCCGAAACATGGATACAAGTTGGCTGGCGGACTGGCGGACGGGAACGGCCTGGCCGGACGTCGTGGTGCGTTCTCTGACACTGGAGGCCAGGCCGGGGGCGGACGGGTTCTACGCGGGGACGGGGCGCTTCGACGCGGCGTGGCGGCGACCGGGCCTGGAGGAGTGGTGGGCGCGGGGCGATGTCCGGGCCGGGGAGGAAGGATTGAATCTGACGGCGCTGGAAGCGGGGGAGGGCGCGGAGGCGCTACTGCGGGGCGAAGGCGGGGTGCCCTGGCGGATTCGTTTGGCGCCGGATGGAGCCTGGGAGGCGAGCGCGGGCGGGGCGTGGTCGCTGCGGCTGGAATCGCGGGCGGAGGCGTCGCGGTGGGATGGTTTGGCGAAACAGCTCGGACTGGAGCTCGAGGGGCCGCAGTTCAGCGTCGCCCTCGACGGGCCGGCGGAGGCGCCGCGCGGCGAGATCACGCTTGCGGCGGCGCGGGTGGGGTTTCGCGGCGAGGGTCTGCCCGAGGGAGGGGTGACGCTGCGTGCGCTCCGGGCGGAGGCCACGGTCGCGCCGGATGCGATCGCGCTGCGGCGACTCGAGGGCGAGATCGACGGGCAGGGTTTTCAATTCGAGGGCCGGCTCGCGGTGGCGGAAGGGGATTGGGAACGGCTCCGGGCGCGACCTTACGTCTGGCTGCGGGACCACGCCGAAGGGCGGTTCCGCTTACCCGAGGCCCGGGTGGCGGCGCTCGCGCGGTATCTACCGACGGTGTTGGCGCCGGCGGGGACGCTCGCGGCCGATCTTCGGCTGAGCCCGGGGGCCCGGCTGGAGGGCGGAATCACGCTGCGCGGGGCCGCGTCCCGGCCTTTGGGCGGGTTTGGCGTGCTGCAGGACGTGGAGCTGGAACTGGCTTTGAGCGGGATGGACGTTCGCATCGCCCGCCTGAGGGCGATGACGGGCGGGCAGGCGGTGGAGATCACCGGCGGGGCGCGACGCGAGCCCGGACGCCTGCCGGCGTTCGATCTGGCGGTGAAGGCGGAGCGGTTTCCCCTCGTCCGCCGGCCGGGTCTGCTCCTGCGCGGCGATCTGGACCTCACGATCAAGACCGACACGGAGCGACGGACGCGGGTGGCGGGCGCGGTGCGTTTGCGGGACAGTCTTTTCCTGGCGGACATCCGTCCGCTCATCACCTCCTCGGGCGGTAGCGCGGCGGCGGTCCGGGCGCGTCCGCCCTATTTCTCGGTCGAGACCGAACCGCTGGCGGATTGGGAGTTGGCGGTGCGGGTGGGAGGCGAGCGTTTTCTCCGTCTACGCACGCCGGTCTTCACCGGCTTGGTGTCGGCGGATTTCGATTTTTCGGGCACGCTGCGCGAACCGCGCGCGGCGGGCGAGGCCCGGGTGGACTCGGGCGCCATTTTGTTTCCCTTCGCGAGTTTCGCGGTGCAGGAGGGCGCGGTGAGGCTGCGGCGGGCGGATCCTTTCACCCCGGTGCTCGACTTCCGGGCGACGGGGCGACGACTGGGCTACGATCTACGGCTCGAACTGGGCGGGACGGCCGACGCGCCGCAGTTGCAGCTGTTTTCCAGTCCGCCATTGGAGGCGGAGAATCTGCTCCTCATGGTGACGGCCGGCTCCGCGCCGGTCGAAGGGCGCGGCGCGGCCTCGGCCACGTCACGCCTGGCCGCGATGGGCGCCTATGTGGGCCGTGATCTGCTGCGCACGGTCGGGGTGGGCGGATCGGACGAGGAGCGGTTGTCGCTCAGCTCGGGTGAAAAAGTCTCGCGGCAGGGTCGGGAGACCTACGGCTTCGACTACCGGCTGACCGATTTCTGGTCGTTGACCGGCGAATACGACGAATTCGACGCCTACAACGTGGGGCTCAAGCGCCGCCTGTGGTCGGCGGATCGCGAAGCCCCGGCGCCCGTGGCGGAGAAGTCTGACGCGAAGGAGGCGGGAAAATGAACGCCGCGACGCGCGGAGTGATGCGGCGATTCCGGACCCTGGTTCTGGTCGGCGCTTGCGCGGGTGCGCTGGTGGCGGCCGAGCGTCCGTTTGCGCTGAAGGTGGGCGGTTTCGGCTGGTTGAAAAACCGCGAGATGGAGCAGGCGGTGGAGCTGTTGCTGGGCGACGGCGCCGCCAGGGCGCGGGTCGACGCGGGCTTCATCGAGGATGCGGCGCTGGTTTTGAACTCGGAGCTGGCGGAGGCGGGATTTTTCGCCGCGCGGGTCCGGGCGGAATGGATCGGGGTGGACGGCAATGCGGGCGGTGCGGAAATCGAAGGCGGTCTGAGCCGGCCTTTGCCCCGTCCGCTGGAGGTCAGGGCCTTGCGCCTCACGGCCTTGCCCGGCGTGCGCGCGGTGGTCTCGGACGTGAAGCTCGTCGGCCTCGCCTCGCTCGACGAGAAGGATGGAAGGGTCTTCTTCCGGCCGGACACGGGGTTGTTCACCCCGGATCGACTGCGCGCCTACGCTCCGTCGCGGGTGCGGCGGGCGGCGGACCAGTTGCGCGAGGCATTGCGGGCGCGGGGCCTGGCGGAGGCGACGGTGGACGTCGCGGTTTCCGGACCGGACGCGGCGACGGGCGAGGTTCGTCTGGAGGTGACGGTCCGGGAGGGGCCGCGGTGGCGGGTGAGCGGTTGGCGCACGGAGGTCGCCGGGGACGGGGACGTGCCGGGCGGCGTGCCGGACGGGCTGGTCGGCGCGGTGTGGTCGCGTGCGCTCGCGCAGGATACGGCCCAAGGGCTGCGCCGACGTTACCACGGACTCGGGCGGGCGGAGGTCCAGGTGGGCGTGACGGCGGAGCCCGGCGCGGTGGAGGCGGGGGCGGTAGAGCGGCCGGTGACGGCGGTGGCGCGGATCGAGCCGGGGCCGGCCTGGACGGTGGGGGCGGTGAAGTTCGAAGGCGTGGCGAGGACGCGGCCGGAGGTGTTGGCGGAGCGGGTGCGGCTCGCGCCCGGCGAGCCCTTTGATCCCGAGGCGGTGGAGGCGGCGCGCCTGCGGCTGGCGAGGCTGGGGATCTTCGCCCGGCTGGAAGCGGCCGAGGAGGACCCGACGGCCGCGACGGACGGGGATCGCGACGTGGTCTTCCGCGTGCGCGAGGAGGCGGCCTGGCAGGCGGCGTGGACCGTGGGCTACGGCAGCTACGAGCAGTTGCGCGGTGCGTTCGAGTTGACGCGTGGAAACCTCATGGGGCGCGCGCACCGCGACCGGCTGGAGCTGGCGCAGTCGCTCAAGGCGACCCGCGCGGAGTATCGTTACACGGTGCCGACGCTTTTCGCCGATACGGTGGAGGCCTCGGCGCGGGCCTACGGGCTCAGGCGACAGGAACCGTCCTTCCTGCGCGTGGAATACGGGGCGGGG
>JAIXVP010000325.1 GCA_027482905.1 Opitutaceae bacterium | reverse complement strand
GTCGGTCAGCACAGTGACCTGGCGGCCGTCGTGGGCCTCGACGGTGGAGCGGGACAGGTCGAAGTGGCGGAGGGCGCCGCCGAAGGCGCGTTGCAGGTTGTCGGCGGTGAACACCTCCGAGGTCGGGCCGCAGGCGAGCACGGTGCGGTTGATCAACACGACCTGGTCGCAGAATTCGGGGACGGAGCCGAGGTTGTGGGTCGAGACGAGGATGAGGCGGCCCTCGGCGCGGAGTTCCCGGAGCAGGGCGACGATGGCCTCCTCGGTTTTCACGTCGACGCCGGTGAAGGGCTCGTCGAGCAGGATCACGCGGCCCTGCTGGGCGAGGGCGCGGGCCACGAATACGCGCTTTTTCTGGCCACCGGACAACTCGCCGATCTGGCGGTCGCGCAGGTCCCAGAGGCCGACGCGGTGGAGGGCGTCGGCGACGGCGTCGCGGTCGGCGGCGCGCGGGATGCGGAGGAAATTCATGTAACCGTAGCGGCCCATCATCACGACGTCGTGGACGTTCACCGGGAAGGTCCAGTCGACCTCCTCGGCCTGGGGCACGTAGGCCACCCAGCCGCGGCGCTGGGCCTCGCGGACGGGGGCGTCGGAGATGGTGACGGCGCCGGCGCTGGGGGCGACGAAGCCCATCAGAGCCTTGAACAGGGTGGATTTGCCCGAGCCGTTGACCCCGACGAGGGCGCAGATGGTGCCGCCGGCGAGGGCGAAGGTGGCGTCGGCGAGGGCGACGTGGCCGTTGGGGTAGGTGACGGTCACGCCGCGGGCGGCGAGGGTGAGGGGGCGGTCGGGGGCGGGCGTCATGGCGCGGCCTCGGCGCCGAGGAAGCCGGCCACGATGGTGCGGGCGTTGGCCTCAAGCAGGGCGAGGTAGGTGGGGGCGGGGCCGGAGGCGGCGGTCAGGGAGTCGACGTAGAGCACGCCGCCGTAGCGGGCGCCGGTCTCGCGGGCGACCTGTTGGGCGGGCTTGGGGCTGATCGTGCTCTCGCTGAAGACGACCGGGATCTTGGCGGCGCGGACGGCGTCGATCACGGCGCGGACCTGGCGGGGCGTGCCTTGGGCGTCGGCGTTGATCGGCCAGAGGTAGAGCGGTTGCAGGCCGTAGTCGCGGCACAGATACGAGAAGGCGCCCTCGCTGGTGACGAGCGTGCGCTGGTTTTCCGGGATGCGGGCGAGGCGGGCGCGGACGGGGGCGTCGAGGGCGCGGATTTTTTCGGCGTAGGCCGCGGCGTTGGCGGCGTAGACGGCGGCGTGGGCCGGGTCGGCGCGGGTTAGGGCGGCGCGGATGTTCTCCACGTAGACCAGCGCGACGGTCGGGGACATCCACGCGTGGGGGTTGGGTTTGCCGGCGTAGGGGCCGGACGAGATGGACATCGGTTCGATGCCGTCGGTGAGCACGACGGACGGCACGTCGCGGACGTTGGCGAAGAATTTCTCGAACCAGCGTTCGAGGTTGAGGCCGTTCCAGAGCACGAGGTCGGCGCGCGACGCGCGAACGATGTCTTGGGGAGTGGGTTCGTAGCCGTGGATCTCGGCGCCGGGTTTGGTGAGCGAATCGACGTCGGCGACGTCTCCGGCGACATTGCGGGCCATGTCGGCGAGGATGGTGAAGGTGGTCAGCACGCGCAGGCGTTTCACGGGGGCGTCGGCGGCGGGGGCCGAAAGGGCGGGGACGAGGGCACACCAAGCCAGCAGCAGGGCCGGCAGGAACCGGCGGAGGGAGACGGGTTGCGGCGACATGGACGGACCATGGAAGAGTCGAAATTAGGGTCAACTAACATTTGTAGTTGTTGCGATAAATTCCGATCTTCGGCGACTTTGTCGGGCCGGCTGGCAGTTCGGATTTGCCTCGTGACGCGGTAGGGTGTTTAATCTTTGGTAAGTTAACCCACATACCTAACATGGCACGTATCTATAACGACATCACCGAAACGATTGGTAACACGCCGCTGGTGCGCCTGAACCGCACCGCCGCCGCCCACGGGGCCCAGGCGGAGATCCTGTTGAAGCTCGAGTTCTTCAACCCGCTCGCGAGCGTGAAGGACCGCATTGGCAATGCGATGATCGACGAGGCGCTGAAGAGCGGTCGGATCAATTCGAGCACGATCCTCATCGAACCGACCTCCGGCAACACCGGTATCGCGCTGGCGTTCGTGGCGGCGGCGAAGGGTTTGAAGCTGATCCTGACCATGCCCGAGACGATGTCGCTGGAGCGCCGCAAGCTGCTCAAAATCCTCGGCGCCAAGCTGGTGCTGACCGAGGGGCCGAAGGGCATGAAGGGTGCGATCGCGAAGGCTGAGGAGCTGAACGCGAAGATCCCCAACAGCGTGATCCTTCAGCAGTTCGCCAACCCGGATAATCCCGCGGTGCATCGTCGCACAACCGCCCTCGAGATCTGGAACGATACCGACGGGAAGGTCGACATCGTCGTTTCCGGCGTCGGCACAGGCGGCACCATCACGGGCGTCGGCGAGGTCCTGAAGGAGAAGAAGCCCGGCGTGAAGATCGTCGCGATCGAGCCGGCCGGATCGCCCGTGCTCTCCGGCGGCCAGCCCGGTCCGCACAAGTTGCAGGGCATCGGCGCGGGCTTCGTCCCGGCGGTGTTGAACACCAAGGTGATCGACGAGATCATCCAGGTGAAAGAGGCCGACTCGGGTCCGATCTCCAAGCAGGTCAGCACCCAGGACGGCATCCCGGTCGGCATCTCGTCGGGCGCGGCGATCTGGGCGGCGCTCGAGTTGGCCAAGCGGCCCGAAAACGCGGGCAAGACCATCGTGGTCATCGTGCCCTCCTGCGCCGAGCGCTACCTCTCCTCCTGGCTCTTCGCCGACGTCGAGGTCGAGAGCGACAACATCGACGCGCTTTTCGCGAAGTGAGCGTGTCCGGGGCGCGGGTTGAATCCCGGTCTCTTTTCGACACCGGCCGCAGGGTTCGCCTGCGGCCGGTTTTTCGTGTCCGCACCTGCGGGATTGCCATCGCCGGCAAACGGATTCCGTCTTTCTCGGATTGAAGCTGCGCACCCAAAGCCTGTGGTTCCTGGTCTTTGCCACCGGGGCCTTTTTTCTGTTGGTCGCGGTCGTGGCGTCGGTCGTCCTGCTGCCGGCGGCCAACCGTTCGGATCGCGAGGTCATGGCGCGGGCCCTGTTCCGTCTGGAGAGTCGTCTGCAGCAACAGATCCGCCAGGTGGAGACCTACGCCAACGAATATGGTCCGTGGACCGACACCTTTGAATTCGCGCGCGGGGAGCGGCCGACCTACGTCGACGCCAATTTCCAGCCGGACTCGTTCGCGAGCTCCGGGATGAATATCTCGGCGGTGTGGGACGAGGGTGGCCGGGCTTTGTTGCACCGGGTTTATGATCCCTCGGCCGAGTCGGTCGGCGCGGTGCCGGCGGCGGTTCTGACCGCGATCGAGGCCTGGCCGGGATTGCTGCAACGGACCGCCGGGCAAAATCGAGCCGGCGTGTTGTCCACGCCCAGCGGACCCCTGCTTTTCGCTGCTTTTCCGATCACGCGGGATGACCGGGCTCCCCCTGTGGCGGGCACGTTTCTCTCCGGCCAATGGCTCGACGCGGAACTGCTCGCGCGCATCACGGACGGCGAAAGCTACGTGGCCGAACTCGCGCCCTTGGGTGGGGTCGAACGTGACGGCGAGGTGCGGTTTCTCGACGGTCAGACCATGCGGGCGGCGCTGCGCATCGACGATCCCGACGGCCGTCCGGTGGCTTGGATCGTTGTCACCTCCGCGCGTTTCGTGCGGCACGTGCAGTTGCGCGGTCTGCTCGTCACCTTCGCGGCGCTGGGCGTCGGCGGGGTCCTTCTGGCCGCGGGGGCGTGGTGGGCGGTGCGGATGCGGTTTCTGAGTCGGATCGAAACGCTCACGGAGGAGGTCGGGCGACTCGAGGCCGATGCGACGGCTCGCCTGCGTCTCCTTTCCGATCCGACCGGCGACGAAATAGGCCTCCTGGCGCGGGCGACCGGCCGGACCGCGACCGCTCTGGCCGACGCACGCGAGGCGGCGGAGGCGGCGACGCGGGCGAAAGGGGATTTTCTCGCGACCATGTCCCACGAGATCCGCACCCCCTTGAACGGAGTGCTCGGATACCTTGGTCTGCTGCGCGAGAGCGGACTCAGCCCCGAGCAGACCGCCCACGTGAATGTGATCCGCGAGAGCGGCGACGCGCTGTTGGCCGTGATCAACGAGATCCTGGACTACTCGAAATTGGAGAGCGGGCGCGCCGCCTTGGAATCGGTCCCGACCGATGCGCGGTCGATCGCGACCGAGGTGGTGGCGCTATTCGAGCCGAGGCTGCGGGCCAAGGGGGTGCGCGCTTCCCTTACCGTGGATCCCGCGGTGCCGGCGCGGGTGTGGGCGGATCCGCTGCGTTTGCGGCAGGTGTTCACCAATCTGGTCAGCAACGCGGAGAAATTCACGCTCGCCGGCGAAGTCGCGGTGTCGGTCGACGTGGCATTCGAGCCGGCGGCCGAGGCGGGGTCGGAGGCGCGGCGGATTCTGCGCTGCAGCGTGCGCGACACGGGCATCGGCCTCGCGCCCGGTCAGGCGGCGACCTTGTTTCAACCCTTCGTGCAAGGCGACAGCTCGACCACCCGCCGCTACGGCGGCACCGGCCTGGGTTTGGCGATTTGCCGGCGGCTGGTTCGCTCCTGGGGGGGCGAGCTGACGGTGGCGAGCCAGCCCGGCGAGGGCGCAGTGTTCACTTTCACGGTGCCCGCTCGCGAGGCGACCGCCGCCGTGGTGATCGAGAAGCCGACGCGTGCCACCCCGTCCCCGGGAAACGGCGCCACAGGGAGGGACGAGCTGCGCATCCTGATCGCGGAAGACAACGCGGTGAACGCGCGGCTCCTGCTCGCGGTCCTGGCGCGCCTGGGCCATCGCGCGGAGCGGGTCGGGGACGGCCAGCAGGCGCTTGCGGCATTGCGCACCCGGTCTTTCGACGTTGTGCTCATGGATGTGCAAATGCCTGAGCTCGACGGTCTGGAGGCGACCCGGCGCCAGCGCGCGTGGGAACGCGAAACCGGTCGTCCGCCGGTGCATATCGCGGCGCTGACGGCCAACGCGCTTGCCGGTTCGCGCGAGGAGTGTCTCGCGGCGGGCATGGATGATTTTCTGGCCAAGCCCTACCAGTTGGACGATGTGCGGGCGCTGCTCGAGCGGGTGGTCGCCCGGAAGGCGGCGCCCGGCGCGGTTGCGTAGTCCTGCCGCGGTCCAGCGCCGCTTATGGCTGCGGCGCCGGCAGGCGGTCGGCGTAGGTCGGCCAGCCTTCCACGAGGGCGTAGACGACCTTGGCGCCGACGCGATGGGCGTGATCGAGGGCGGGCAGCAGGGCGGAGTAGCCAGGGCCGAGTTTCTCGCCCGAGAGGCTTTCGGCGGCGTCGCCGCCGGGCCATTGCATGTCGAAGTTGCTGGCGGCGCGCAGCACGAGCACGCGGCGGACGTCGGCGCGGCCGGCGGCGGTCAGGCGGACGAGGGCCTGGAGCACGCCGGTGTCCTCCATCGCGGTGGTCACGTAGTTGCCGCTTTCGTCGCTGTAGTAGCGCACCCAATCGTTGGCCCACTGGTTCATCAGCCGACCGTGCCAGTAGGTCATGCCGGAGAGCGTGTCGCCCTTTAGCACGAAGGGCGGGCGCCGGGCGGCGGGCGTGTCGGTGTAGAGGGCGCGACGCTTTGCCATGGCGGGCGTATCGTCGAGCGGCGTGTCCTTGGTCAACTGATACGCCCACTCCACCAGAGCGGGTTCCAGGCGGTAGGCGGCGCCGGCGGAGCGGTCGGCGGGTTTCTCGTAGGGGTGATGACGGCGGAGCGGGATGTAGCCGGTGGTCCAGCCGGCGGGCATTTCGCGCGGGTCGATTTCGTGGGCGAGGTCGCCGTCGACCACCCAGTCGGCCCAGGCGACGGAGCCGAGCGAGGCGTCGGCGGGGTCCACGCCGGCGATGCCCGCGACCAGGACGTAGGATCGGGATAGGTCGAGGCGCGGATCGAGGCCGAGGGCCATGATCGAGGCGGTGGAGCGGGCCGTGCCCATGCCGGTGCAGACGCCGAGTATGCTGCCGTCGGCGTTGGTGCGAAGCGGCTGCTGGCCGGCGGGGAAGGGGAGGACGACGTCGAGTTTCTCGCGTTCGACCCAGTGTTGGAACTCGCCGGGATCGTCGCCGGTGTCGGCGCCTTTTTCGAAAAAGGTCACGACCACGACCTTGGGCCGCAGTGGCTCGGCCGGGGCGGCGGCGAGGAGGGCGACGGGAAAAAGCAGCGCGGCAACGAGCGACGGGCGGAGGGGGGTGAACATGGTTCGACCAAAGCACCCGACGTGCCGACACGATCGGCGCTCAACCGCCGAGGTAGGCGGCCTTCAGGCGCGGGTCGGCGGCGAGTTCGGCGCTGGGACCTTCCAAGGCGACGCGGCCGCTCTCGAGCACATAGGCGTAGCTCGACACGGCGAGGGCGAGGCGGGCGTTTTGCTCCACCAGCAGGATGGGGATGCCCTGGTCGCGGTTGATCGCCACGATACGTTCGAAGATGGTCTCGACCAGGCGCGGCGCGAGGCCGAGCGAGGGCTCGTCGAGCAGCAGGAATTTCGGCGCGCTCATCAGGGCGCGGCCGATGGCGAGCATCTGTTGTTCCCCGCCCGAAAGCGTGCCGGCGAGTTGGCCGCGACGTTCGGCCAGGCGCGGGAATAGTTGGAAAACGTGGTCGCGGGTCGCGGCGACGGCGGCGCGGTCGCCGCGCAGGTAGGCGCCGAGGGCGAGGTTCTCCGCGACAGTCGATTCGGGGAAAACGAGGCGGCCTTCGGGCACCTGGCAGAGGCCGAGGCCGACGATCTCGTGGGCTGGCACACTGGCGAGATCGCGGCCGGCGAAGGTGATTTGCCCGCTCGTCGGCCGGAGCAGGCCGGACAGGGTGTGGAGGGTGGTGGTCTTGCCCGCGCCGTTGCCGCCGATCAGGGTCACGATGGCGCCGGCCGGCACCGCGAAGGACACGCCGGAAAGGGCCTGGATCGCGCCGTAGGAGACGTGGAGATCGGTGACGGTAAGCATGGCGGCGGGGCGGATTAGTGGCCGTCGGCGAGCGCGTGGTCGGCGGGGAGGTTTTCGCCCGACCAGATTTTCTCCCAGGTGGTTTTCTCCGCCGGGGCGGTCCAAAACGGGTCCGTGGCGGGCAGGCCGAGCGGGAGGAGGGCGACGCTGCACAGGTATAGGCTGCCGGTGGAGATGTAGCGTTCGCCGAGTCCGGGTTGGTGGCCGGCGAGGCCGATGCGCAGCCAGCCTTTTTCGTCGAAGGTGCCGCGGGCCCCGAGGGTGCGGCGGATGACCGCGGCGAGGGCGACGCGGGCCTGGGCGGGGGACACCTCGGCGGGCAGTTGGCGGCGCAGGGCGGCGAGGGCGAGGCCTTGGAAGGCGCCGCCACGGTAGGCGATGGAGCGACCGAGCGGAGGGAAGGAGCCGTCGGGCGCGATCATCCGTTCCTGGACGGCGGCGTAGCGGGTGAGGCGTTTGCCGGCCTGGGTGCGGAAGGCGGTCAGTTCCGGCGTCTCGCCGCCGACGACATCGAGGGCCTCGACGAGCATGGGCTGGATCACGAACGCGTTGTAGTAATCCCAGTGGAAAGCGGGGCCGTCGCCGTAGGCGCCGTCGCCGACATACCAGGTCGCGTGTTTGTGGATTCCGTCGAGCAGACGGGCGTCGTCGCGGCCGGCGCCGGCGCGGTGGAGGAAAACTTCGATCGTGGTGGCGAAAAGCAGCCAGTTGCTCTCGTAGGGTTTGATGCGGCGGGTGGATTGCAGCGCGGCGACCACGTTGGCTTGGACGCGGGGGTCGAGGGATCGCCAGAGCGCCTCCGGGGCGCGGAGAAGGGCCTGGGCTAGAAAGGCGGCGTCGACCAGGGGTTGGGCGCCGCGGGTGAAATTGAGAAAATCGGGGGAGGCGGGGTCGGTGGCGGCGTCCAACGCGAGGCGGGAGAGGGAGGCGAGGCGGGTGCGTTCGCGGCCCTCGGGGGTCTCGTCGGCGGGCAGTTCCAGCCAGGGGGCGAGGCCGGCGAGCAGGCGTCCGAAGGCCTCCAGGTGGGAGCAGGTGTCGCGGTCTTTCGCGCCCGAGACGCTCTCGACCGGCATCTCGAGTTTGAGACGGCGCGCGGCCAGGGCGGTCAGCACGGGATCGGCGAGCCGCACGGCGAAGCCGCACCAGGTCGAGCGGGCGTCCGGAGCGTCGTCGCCGAGGGTAGCGGCGCCGGGCCCGGCCGTGGTGGATGCGGCGGCGTGGGCGGCGGCGCCGGCGAGGAGCGCGAGAGCGGAAGACTCGATGAAGGTGCGGCGGTTGACCATGGGGTGAGCGGGGTTCAGTGATGGAACAAGGCGGTGGCGTGGTCGGGGCCGAGGTAGGCCTCGATCACGGCGGGGTCGCGGCGGATGGCGTCGGGCGCGCCCTCGGCGATCTTTTTGCCGTGGTCGAGCACGGCGATGCGCTGACAGACGCCCATCACGACCTTCATCGAGTGTTCGAC
>JAIXVP010000447.1 GCA_027482905.1 Opitutaceae bacterium | reverse complement strand
GCGCGTCCTCGACCAAGGCGCGGTGCAGCTCGACATCAGCCAGCTCGGCATGCCCGAGGACGTGCTCGAAGGCATCTCCGAGATCGTGAAGCGCCCCAACGGTATCTTCATCGTCACCGGCCCCACCGGCTCGGGCAAAACGACCACCCTCTACTCGGCCCTCCGCATCGTCAACACCCCGGACATCAAGCTTTTGACCGCCGAGGACCCGGTCGAATACGAGATCGAGGGCATCATGCAGGTGCCGGTCAATCACTCCGTCGGCCTCACCTTCGCCGCCGCGCTGCGCTCTTTCCTCCGTCAAGACCCCGACGTCATCATGGTGGGCGAGATCCGCGACTTGGAAACCGCCCAGATTTCCATCCAGGCGTCCCTCACCGGTCACTTGGTTTTGTCCACCCTGCACACCAACGACGCCCCCGGCGCCGTCACCCGTCTGGTGGACATGGGCGTGGAGCCCTTTCTGATCGGCTCCTCCCTGGAAGCCGTTCTCGCCCAACGTCTGGTGCGCCGCATCTGCAAGGATTGCCGCACCGCCTATGAGCCCCCCGCCACCCTTCTCCAGCAACTCGGCATCGACCCGGTGGACATCGGCAACCGCGAGTTTTTCTACGGCAAAGGCTGTCCCACCTGCAACAACTCGGGCTACAAGGGCCGACTCGGCATCTACGAGTGGCTCCGCATGTCCGAGGCCATCCGCGACCTCGTGGTCCAGCGCGCCCCGACCCTCGTGATCAAACAAAAAGCCCTCGAGCAGGGCATGCGGACCTTGCGCGACGACGGTCTGCGCGCCATCTTCGATGGCATCACCTCCATCGAGGAAGTGGTCAAATACACCTGATGCCGGTATTTCGCGCGTGACGAAATGGTGCCTCCGTCTGTCTAAACAATAAACGCATCCGTCTACGCCGCCCGGTGACTCCGGCGCCCCGCCACCCGTTCATCCCCAACCCACCGAATCCCGCTCCGACTTCGTCCTTCGGATCTCGTTCTTCGGATTTTTATCCCCATGCCCAAGTTCGCCTACACCGCCATCGAGTCCGCCACCGGCCGCGAGAAAAAGGCCGTCATCGAGAGCGCCTCGTCCGAACAAGCGTCCCACGATCTGAAGGCCCTCGGCCTGCTCCCGACGTCGATCACCGCCGCCGCCGGCGCGGTCGCCTTCAAGGTCCCGGCCAAGGCCGCGCCCAAAGTAGCGGCCAAACCCGGTGCCGCCGCCAAGGCCTTCGTGCCCAAACCCGAACCGAAGAAGAAGAAGGCCGGTCCCGGCCTCGCCTTCGGCAAGGTCATCGGAAACCAGGGTCTCGCCGTTTTCACCCGTCAGCTCTCGACCCTCGTCAACGCCGGCATGCCCATCCTGCGCTCGCTCGAAACGCTCGCGCGGCAGGAGAAAAACCTCCGCTTCAAGTGGGTCCTGGAGCAGATCTCCGAATCCATCAAATCCGGTAACACCTTCTCCGACGGACTGACCCAGCACCCGAAGGTTTTCGACCGCCTCTACATCAACATGGTCAAGGCCGGCGAAGCCGGCGGTGTGCTTGGCACGGTGCTCGATCGTCTTTCCAAGTTCATGGAGAAGGCCGAGAAGATCAAGGGCAAGGTCAAGGCTGCCATGACTTATCCCGTTATCATTGCGGGTGTCGCTGTGCTGATCGTATCGGCCCTGATGGTGTTCGTGATTCCGAAGTTCCAGGAGATTTTCACCGGCCTCTTGAAGGGCACCCCGCTGCCGCTGCTCACCCAAGGCGTGATCGGGTTGTCGAATTTCATGAAGAACCAGATCTTCGCGACGCTCGGCATCGTGTTCGCCGTGTTCATGTTCTTCAAGACCATCACCAAGACCAAGTCGGGTAAACGCGCGGTGGATTGGATCCAGATCAACATCCCCGCCTTCGGCCCGCTCTTCCTGAAGGCCGCCATCGGCCGTTTCACCCGCACCCTCGGCACTCTGCTTTCGTCCGGCGTGCCCATCCTGCAGGCCCTTATCATTACCCGCGATACCTCCGGCAATGTCCACGTCGCCGAAGCTCTCAACAAGGTCCATGACCGCGTGAAAGAGGGCGAGGGCGTGGGCAAGCCGCTCGAGGCCACCAAGATTTTCCCGACCATGGTGACGTCCATGGTCGAGGTCGGCGAGGAAACCGGCGCGCTGCCCGAGATGCTCACGCGCATCGCCGACACCTACGATGAAGAGGTGGACAACGCCGTCACCTCCATCACCTCGATCATCGAGCCCATCATGATCGTGTTCATGGCCGTGGTGGTCGGAACCATCGTGATCGCGCTCTTCCTGCCGCTGGTGAAGATCATCCAGACTCTTTCGGGCGGTTGATCCGTCCGGTTTCTCCCCTGTGCTGTTTGCCGCCGCAACCCCTCCGGGTGCGGCGGCTTTTTGCAATCCGGTGAAAATTTCGATTGCATACAATTGCAGCTAGCGCGCGGTGAAAATTGGGCTACGGTCCGGTCATGTCTGCGCGTCTTGTTGCGGCTGTCGTGGTGTTGGTCCTGGGCGGGGGCGGAGCTTTCTGGTGGTGGTCGGACTCGCACCTCGAAAGCAGGACGATTTCCTCGTTGTTGGTCGAGGAGGCGGCGGATATCGTCTTTCGCAAGTCCCGGGGGCCGGTTGACGAGGTCCTGCGCCGCCATCCCGAACCGGGTTCGCCGGCGGCGCGCGCCGAGCTTCGCGCCTTGCTCGCCCGTTTCCCCGATTCGGATTACTTATCTTATCAACTGGGACGGGTTTTGTTGCAGTCCCCCGGGCCCGACGCCCCCGCCGCTCTCGCGGTTTTGGATCCGGTCTGGGCCAAGATCGAGAACCAGCGGTCGGTCCGGCCCGACTGGCTCGCGGCTGACGTGGCCCTCGAGGTCGGCTACGGTCGCCTGCTGGCGGGGTCCGAACATGGCGCCGAGGCGGCCTTCGCCGACGCCGTGAGGCTGGCCGGTGCGGACCCGGAGCGGGTCGCACGGCTGGAGCGGGTGGAGGTCGAACGCCGCGCGACCGCGACGTTTTTTCGGCGCTCCAGCTTGGGATCGGAAAAATCCCTCGCCGAACTCCTCGCCCTGCGTAACCGGGCGCCGGACAACCCCGTCGTATGGGAAATGCTCGCCATGGTTTCGCTCGAGAATCCCTCCGCGCCCGGACGATTCGCCCGCGAGGCGCTGCCTTATCTGCGGGATGAAGACACCCGACGCGAGGTCGAGCGCCGTCTCGCATCCCGCCCCACGTCATGAACCCGCGCCGATCCGCCGCCCTCGCCGGCTTCACCTTGATCGAGCTGCTCACCGTTATCGCGATCATCGCGGTGCTCGCGGCCATCTTGATCCCGGTCGTGGGGCGGGTGCGCCTTCAGGCCTATACCGCCCAGTGCTCCGCCAATCTTCGTCAGATCGGCGTGGCGCTCGCGCTGCATGCCAACGATAACCGTGGCTTCTTTCCGCTCGCCGGCGGCGACTTGCGGTATGACGCGACCGAGCTCGACGACGAGACCGGCAAACCCGCCTGGACGGTGCAACTTGAGTCCTACCTGGGCCGGGACCGGTCGGATGCCCTCGACCCCGCCTCCGCGTCCAGCCCGCGCGCCATCTACCGCTGCAAAACCGGTGGCGAGGCTTTCGAACACAATCAGCTTTTCAGCTATTTCCTCGGCGTTCGCGCGGCCTTCGTGGCCGCCGGCAATCGTTTCGCCGCCGTGCAGCTTTCCCGGATAAAACAACCCGCCCGCTTCGTTCTGTCCGGCGACGTCGCGAACTGGAGCACCTCGCCCTTTGATGCCGACAAGGATGATTACACCCAGGACCCGCCCTTCAATTATCCCAGCCCCTACGCCGCGCCACCAACCGCTTTTCATGGGGGCAAATTGAATATTCTTTTCGCCGACGGTCACGTCGACCGCTTCGCCCGCTTCGACCCTGCAAAAATGTCCATCGCCTACGACGGATCGTAGATCCTAGGCGCCCCCGGTGGGTTTTCGGGTCGCGCGGCGAATTGTCACAAATGGAATATTGACCAGTTGCAAGGGGGCGGCGTTTCTTTTAAAGGGCTTTTTACCTGATGCGCCGCTCCGCGTTTTTTTTGTTTTTCGTTCTGTTTGTCGTTGTTGCGACGGTGGCGACTTGGGTGCGTCCGACCGCCCCTCAGAAGGCTCTACCACTCCCGCCTCCGCTCGAAGCCCGGTCCACCGCATCGGCTCCGGGCCGCCCTGCTGTTTCCGATGGGCTTCGAGGTCCGGCGAGCTCTGAAACTTCCTTGCCTGGAGCTGCGGCGACGTCCTTTGCCGATGGAATTCGTCCCTGGGTGGCGCCGAGAAGGGATCCCCGCACCGTCCTGTCATCCGCCTGGCTCGACGACGCCGCGCCCGCGCAAGTCGCTTTTCGCGCTTGGACTGAAAGCTATCTGGCGGCCGCACCCTCCGAGCGCGGCGCTTTGGAACCCGCCGGGGTGGCGTTGACCGAGGCGCGCCGGGCGGAGCTCGCCGAACGCATCAAGCTTGATCCCGAGGGGGCGCTGGCGGCGGCCGTTCCCCTGGCCTTGCGCGCACGGCTGCCCGCCACCGTGGTCGCGCGATTGGAAAAACGGCTGTCCGGCCCGGCCGAGCTGGGTTTGCTGGCCGCCACCTCCGCGCCCGGCGGACCTGCGCCGTCCGTGCCGATTTTTCGATCCGCGTTGGTCGATGGCGTGGAATACCGCGCCCACGTTTACGGTCGTCGCGCCACGCAGGCCACCCTTCCCGCGGCCGCCATCTACGGCATCGCCGTCGACGACGTGATCGCGATCGCCGACTCGCCGGTCCGCATCCTTGAACCCGGCGAGGTTCCGACCCCGACCGCTCCGGTGCTTACCTGCGCCGATTGCGCCGCCGCCTTGACCGACCGCGCGACGCCCGGCGCCGTCGCCTACCAATACGCGGGCCGCTACGGAGTGGCCTCTTCCGCCGGGCATTTCGCCGCCGATGTCGCCTTGCTCGAGGCCGCCGAACAGGATCGGTCCGAGCCGCCGACCGCCGCCGACAACCAGCCCGGCACCTCGGGCGTGGTCGGGCGCCCCGCCCTGTCGTGGACCCACGGGCCCAAGACCGTCCTGGTCGTCCGCGTGGATTTTTCCGACCTCGCCGGCACCCCGGTTTCCGACGGCGAGCCATTCACCGAGGCGGCCGCCGTCGATTTGCTGCGCAAGACCGGCGGCGTGGCGGACTTTTTCGCCGCCTCGAGCTACGGCAAAACCTCGATCGTCATCCGGCCGGCGGTGAACGGCGATTCGCCCGACGTCACCGGCGTGCTGCGCCTGCCCAAGACCGCCGCTTTCTACGCCGCCAACGGCGCCAACTCCAGCCTTCACGCCGACGCCCGCGCCGCCGCCCGCACCGCAGGCTTCGATCCCGACGCCTACGACCGCGTGTGCGTGGTTTTCTCCAGCCTCCGCGAACAGACCGACTCCAAGATCGGCTACGGTGGACTGGCGAGCATCATCGGATCGTCGATCTGGGTGAATGGCTCCTTCAATTTCCGCGTCGTGGCCCACGAGTTCGGCCACACTTACGGTCTGTTCCACGCCAATCTTTGGCAGTTCAGCGACGGCAATCCCGTTTCGGACGTCGGCACCTCGCTCGAATACGGCGATCCCTTTGATCTGATGGGCGGTTCCTTCGATGCGACCGGCGACTTTGGTCCTTGGAATAAATCCGTCCTGCAATGGATACCGGATACCGCCGTGACCGTGGCTGAGAGCGGAGGCACCTTCCGGGTTCACCGCATCGACGGCACCGGTTCCGATCTGTCGCTTCCGCGCGCCTTGAAAATCGTGCGCGAACCGGGCCGCGATTACTGGATTGGTTATCGCCGTGCGACCTCTTCCGCCTCCTTGGACAACGCCGCCTGCGTGCAGTGGGGTTACGACACCAACCGCCAGGGTAACGCGCTCGACTTGGCGACGCCCTCCGACCCCGAGGACGATCCGCTCCTGCCGGTCGGCGCGACTTTCGACGACGCCGTCGCCGGCATCACCCTCCGTCCGGTCGCCCAGGGTGGCTCCGGCGCCAACGAGTGGATTGAGATTCAGGTGGCGATCCGGCCCCGGGTCCAATGGGTGGCCTCGTCCGTCATCGCCGACGAGCAGACCGGCAAGGCCACCCTTCTGCTCCGCCGCGGCGGCGACTCCGCCGGCGCGCTTTCGGTCGCCTACTCCACCGAGTCGGGCGTGGCGCTCGCCGGCATCGATTTTACCGCCGCTTCGGGCATCGTCTCCTGGGCCGATGGCGATACCGCGGACAAGAAGATCGAGATCGTGCTCACCACCGACACCCTGGTTGAAGGGTCGGAAACCTTTTCCGTGCGCCTCGGCACGGTGACCGGCGGGGTGCGCACCGGCCCCGCCGCCGCCGTGGTCACGCTGGGCGAGCCCGGCGCGCGGGATACCGGATTCAAAGCCGATTTCATCAACAGCTCCGTCGCCCGCGTGCTGCCCTTGCCCGACGGCGGTATTCTCGCCGGCGGCTATTTCAGCCAGCTGCAGGATCGTTCTTTCAAACTCTTCGGATACAAACGCCTCGCCCGCCTCAACCCCAACGGCAACCTCGACCCGGATTTCAACCCCGGCGAGGGCGCCAACGGCGCGGTTCTCGCGCTCGCCCGCCAGGCCGACGGTCGTTTCCTGGTCGGGGGCGAGTTCACCAGCTTCGCCGGCGCCACCACCGGGCGCATCGTCCGGCTCAATTCCGACGGCTCGCTCGACTCCTCTTTCCGGGTCGGCACCGGCGCGGACAACGCGGTCCAGTCCATCGTCGCGCTTCCCGACGGACGTATCCTGGTGGGCGGCTTTTTCGCCAATTTCAACGGCGTGGCTCGCAATCGCGTGGTGCGCCTGGAGCCGGACGGCGCGATCGATCCGACCTACGCCAACCCCACCTACTCCGCTAGCGCGATCCGCGATATCGCGATCCAACCCGACGGAAAGGTTCTCCTGGCCGGAGGTTTCTCCTACAGCGGCCTGCCCGGCGTAGGCTTCAAATCAGGCGTCGCCCGCTTCAACCCCGACGGCACGCGCGACGCGACCTTTGATGTCGGTTTCGGCGCGCATACCGTCGACAAAACCAATGTCACCACGACGGTCTACCGCGTCGTCCCGCTGCCCGACGGGCGCGTGTTGGCGGCGGGATCCTTCACCGGCTTCGGCGGTTTGACCGGCACGGCGCGCCGCGGCGTCGCTCGGCTTTCCGCCACCGGCGCGGTCGATACCACGTTCACCCCGGCCGTGCAGGGCAACGCCTTCGGTCTGCTGGCGCTGCCCGACGGCTCGTGTCTGGTGGGCGGAGACTTTACCCAGGTGGGAACCGAGGCGGTGAGCCGTCTCGCCCGGATTCGCGCCGACGGGACGCTTGACACCGGCTTTTCGGCCCCGGGCGGATATGGTTCCTCGGTGCTCGACCTGGCCCGGACTTCGGAGGGCCGCGTGTTGACGGCGGGCAACGGAGTCGCGCTCCAGGGCTCCACGGATTCTCGCCCGATCTGGCGGCTGCTTTCGGGCCTGTCCCAACCGGCCGGCGTGGTCGAGTTCACCTCCGACCAGTTTTCCGCCGGCGAGGGCGCGACGCTCAACCTGATGGTCCGTCGCACCGGTGGTTCGTTCGGCTCGCTTCGCGTCGGATACGCCGCCGCGCGCGGCAAGGCGGATGACACCGCCGTCGCCGCGACCGACTACACGCTTGCGGCGGGCGTATTGGAATGGGCCGACGGGGACGCCGCGTCGAAACCCATCCCGGTGGTCGTGCTCTCGGACGGGGTTTCGGAGCCCGCGGAGACCTTTACCGTGCGTCTCGGCGAGGCCTTGATCGGCGGCGCCTCGCTGGGCGCCCGCCAAGAGACGGTGGTCAGGATCGCGCCGCCGGCGGGCGGTCCGCAGACCATCACTTTCGAGGCGTTACCGGATCGTATCCTGGGCGCGTCTCCGTTGACACTCGCGGCTTCCGCCAGCTCGGGCCTGCCGGTGACCTACACCCTCGTGTCCGGTCCCGCCACCCTGGCTGGCGCCGTGCTGACTCCGACCGGCGCGGGCACCGTCGTGGTGCGCGCCACCCAGCCTGGCGGCGGCTCGATCTTCGCCGCCCCGCCGGTGGAACGGAGTTTTGAGGTCTTCACGGTCACGCTGACCGACCTCGCGCAGACCTACGCCGGAATGTCTCGTCCGGTCGGCTTCATCAGCTCGCGCGCGGGATTCAACGCGACCGTCACCTACGCCGGATCGTCCCTCGCCCCCCGGGAAGTCGGCAGCTATCCGGTGAGCTTGATTTCCGCCGATCCGCTCGTCGCCGGAGCGGTCACCGGCACTTTGGTCATCGCCAAGGCTCCTCTCACCGCGCGTCCGGTCGACCAGCGTCGGATGCTCGGTGGCGATAACGCCCCTCTGGTTGTCGGCTACGAAGGCTTTCTCGGCGGCGATTCCGCCTCGGTCCTCGACAGTGCTCCGGTCGCGTCCACGAAGGCCGTCAAAAACAGCAAGCCGGGCGACTACCCGATCACCCTCACCGGAGGCGCGGACAACAACTACACCCTCACCCTCGCGGCCGGCACGCTAAAGGTCGTCACTTACGCCGGCGCCTACGAAACCCTGCTCGTCGCGCCCGGGGGCGGCGATCCCCTGGGCAAGGTCGAGGTCACGGTTTCGGCCACCGCGCCGACCTTCACCGGCGTGCTCAACCTCGCCGAGGAAAGCGCCCCCGTGGCCATCACCGCGACGCCGCTCGCGCTCGGGGCCGCCGAGGCGGACGGCGCGAGCGGAACCTGGACCAGCAAGGCCGCGGCGCCGAAAAACTATCGCGTCGCGGTCAACCTCACGGCCACCGCCTGCCTGATCGACGTCTATCGCGGCACGACCCTCGTCGCAGAAGGCTCCGGACCGGTCGTGTTTGTGCCCGCCGCCAAGACGTCGGTGGCGTGGGCGGGGGATTACACGACCTGGATCGACACCTTCGCGGCCCGCTCCCAAGGCGACTTGCGTGCGGGGCCGCTCGGGGCTGCGGCGTCCGCGCTCAAGATCCCCGCGACGGGAATCGCTACGTTGGCCGTGACCTTGCCCGACGGACTTTCCAAGGTCACCGGCGCCCACAAACCCGACTCCGCCGGCGGTTATCGCGTCTTCGCCCGACCCACCGCGAATCGGGCCCCCAGCGTCGCCGCCGGTTTCCTCTCGGTCGATGGCGCCCCGCGCGCCTTCGTTTGGCGCAAGACGGCCAAGACCGGCACCCCGCTCGACGCTTCCTATCGCGCCGGCTTCGACCTGCGGGGCAGGGCCATGCTTCGTCGCTGGGTCGCTCCCACCGCCGCGAGTCCGCTTGTCTCGGTTCTCGGCCTCAACGCCACCACCGGCGCGTTCTCCGCCGGCCTGCTGGGCGATGGCCTCGGCGAAAGCGCGACCACGCTGCCGGGCGAGCTGCGTCTCGCCCCCGCGACCAACAAGGTGACGCTCGCGGCGACGGCCAACCCGAACGCGTGGACCCTCGCGGTCACACCCGCGACCGGCGCCTTCTCCGGCGGCTTCACGCTCACCGACTTCGTTCCGGCCGCGGTGGCGGGCAAACCCGCCGTCAAGGTGGTGCGCAAGGTGGCTTTCACCGGCGCCCTGCGCACTCCGCGAGGGAGCGACGCCGACGCGGACGTGTTGGGACGCGGTTTCTTCGTCATCCCGCCATTGACCAAGGGAGCGGAGTCCTTTTCGGGCGAAATCGAGCTCACGCGTCCGCCCGCGCCATAAGCATCGGGCGCGCCCGTTCCTTTGGCGCGACCGGGAATTCAACTACCGTCCCTGCAACAGCAGATGCTGGGCGCCGACGGGCAGGAGCCGGCGGCCATCGGCGGCGATGCGCATCTTTTCGAGCCAGGCTTCGAATTCGGGGGCGGGTTTCAGGCCGAGCACCTGGCGCAGATAATGGCTGTCGTGGAACGAGGTCGATTGGTAGCCGAGCATGATGTCGTCGGCGCCGGGGATCCCCATGATGAAGTTGCAACCGGCCACGCCGAGCAGGGTGAGCAGGGTGTCCATGTCGTCCTGATCGGCCTCGGCGTGGTTGGTGTAGCACACGTCCACGCCCATGGGCAGGCCGAGGAGTTTGCCGCAGAAGTGGTCCTCCAGGCCGGCGCGGATGATCTGTTTGCCGTCGTAGAGATACTCGGGGCCGATGAAGCCGACGACGGTGTTGACCAGCAGCGGTTTGAAGGCGCGGGCCACGGCGTAGGCGCGGGCCTCGCAGGTCTGCTGGTCGAGCCCGTGGTGGGCGCCGGCGGAGAGACAGGAGCCCTGGCCGGTTTCGAAATACATGCAGTTGTCGCCGACCGTGCCGCGTTTCAGCGCGAGCGCGGCGGCGCGGGCCTCGGCGAGCAGGGAGAGCGAGATGCCGAAGGACTTGTTGGCGGCCTCGGTGCCGGCGACGGACTGGAAAACGAGGTCCACCGGCGCACCGTTCGCCATGCACTGGAGGGCGGTGGTGACGTGGGCGAGGATGCAGGATTGCGTCGGGATCTCGTAGCGGTGGATCAGCTCGTCGAGCAGGCGCAGCAGCGTTTCCACGGCGCCGACGCTATCGGTGGCGGGGTTGATGCCGATCACGGCGTCACCGCAGCCGTAGAGCAGGCCGTCGAGGGTGGAGGCGGCGATCCCGTGGGGATCGTCGGTCGGGTGGTTGGGCTGGAGGCGGACGGAGAGGCGGCCGGGCAGCCCGATGGTGGAGCGAAAGGCGGTGACGACGCGGACCTTGGAGGCGACAAGGATCAGGTCCTGGTTGCCCATGAGCTTGGACACGGCGGCGACCATCTCGGGGGTGAGGCCGGGGGCGAGGGCGGCGAGGACGGTCGAGTCGGTTTCGTAGCGCAGGAGCCAGTCGCGGAACCGGCCCACGGTGAGGCCGGTGACGGGGGCGAAGGCGGCGTGGTCGTGGGTGTCGACGATGAGGCGGGTGACCTCGTCGGATTCGTAAGGAATGAGCGGATACGCGAGGAAGTCGGCGAGCGGGACGTCGGCGAGAAGGAGCTGGGCGGCGGCGCGCTCCTCGGCGGAGGCGGCGGCGACGCCGGCAAGGACGTCGCCGGACCGGAGCGGGGTGGCCTTGGCCATGAGCTCGCGTAGTGAACCGAAGGCGTGGCGGGTGCGGCCGAGGGTGGTGGCGTAGCTCATGGGATTAACCTTTCGATCCGGTTGCCCACGAAACACACGAAAAGACACGAAAACCGGAAAGACTGGTTTTTATTTCGTGTCATTGTCGGGCTTGTCGCTGCGCTCGATACGTGTGTTTCGTGGGCCAAAATTCCGAGGTCTTTTTCAATTTTACCAGAGGGTGAGGAGATCGGGGTAGGCGCGGATTTTGGGATCGGGGGTGAGTAGGGTGAACGCGTCTTGTTGGGCGGTGGCGACCAAGATGCGGTCGAAGGGATCGGTATGGAGGCGGGGCAGCGCACTGGCTCGGAGCGCGATGGTGCTGGTGAACGCGCACTCGCGCAGGCCATGGAGTTCGAGGGCGCGGGCGAACCAGCGAGCGGGGGGCAGGGCGAGGTCGAGTTTTCCGGCGGCGGCTTTTTGGCCGATCTCGAAGGCCGTGAGCGGGGAGACGTAAAGGCGGCCGGCGTGGTGGCGAAGGCAGGAGGTGGCGGCGGCGGAAAGCTGGGATTGGTCCAGGACCAACCAGAGCAGGGTGCAGGTATCCAAAAGAATCATCGGGCATCCTCGGGCCATTCATCGGCCGTGGCGGCTTCGGTGGGGTCGTAAAGAATGCGTCCTGACAATTCCGGGTGGATGCGGAGAGGATCGGAGGCGGCGGGACGAATGGCGCGTAACTCGGCGGCAGGTTTGCCATTGCGACAAATAATCACGGTTTCGCCTCGTTCTTCCACGGCGACGAGAAGCGCGGAAAGACGGGTTTTGGCCTCGTGTGTATTGACGGTAATCATTCTTAGCTAAGCTAAACTAAGTCCTGATGTGCGCAAGGTCGAAGGAGGGCAAAAATCAGGCGACTTTGATGAGGTAGGCTTCGGCGAGGGCGCAGGTGTCCGCGGTAAACTTCGGGCCCATCGCCTGGGCCTGGGCGGTGTCGCCGTGGGAACCGATCCAAGCGACGAGGAGGAGGCGGCGGAGCAGGATGAAACCCGGGATGGCGGCGATCTCGGCGCGG
>JAIXVP010000377.1 GCA_027482905.1 Opitutaceae bacterium | reverse complement strand
GGGGGTGACGGGCTGGGTGATATCGCGGCCGGGCAGGGCGGCGAGCAGCGTTGCGTGGGAGGGGTCGGCCTCGATGAGGGACGACCACTTGGCCTGGATGGCCTCGTCCTTGGGGGCGAGGGCGCCACGGGCGACGGCGGCGGCGACGAGCGCCCCGGCGTCAGCCTTGCGGCGGGCGGCGTCCTTGGCTTTCAGGGCGGAGAGTTCGTTCTGGGCGCTGGCAAGTGCCTCCTTGGCCTTCAGGGCTTCGGCGGCGGCGGTGGGATCGGGTTGGTTGTTTTGTTCGCTCATGTTGGGTTGGGAGGGAAAGGGTTGCTTGGCCCAGATCGGGCTCTGGGCGCGAAAGGCGGGGGTGTTCACCAGGCCGCCCATGTTCAGCGGGGCGGTGGTCACGCGGGCTGGGTTACCGCCGTCGACGTGGAAGACGGGGGAGAAGGAGCGGTAGGCGCGGCCCGCCACCGCCTCGGCCCCGCTGCGGCTCCATTCGAGCTTCGCGTAGACGCCGGCCGGGCGGCCGTCCGCGCCGTCGCTCCAGCGGAAGGCGAGAGGCCAGGCGCTGGCCGCATCGTCGTCGTGGTTGAAATCGAAATACGGCTTCTGCGGGCCGGCGGCGACGTGGGCATCCAGCGCGGCCTGCATGGCCTTGGCGGTGAAGGCGTCGACCAGGACGGTCTTGGTCACCGGACGGTCGTTCTGGGTGGCGTGGATCGTATGCTGCCCGGCGGGAAAGACCATGATCTCTTCCGGGGCGTTGGCGCCTTCGGGCAGCAGGCTGGGGGCGAGACGGGCGAGGATGGGGGCGTCGGTTTTCATGATGGAATCAGGAAGCGGAGGTGGGGCGGGCCTGTGCCCCTTCGATCAGGCCGGAGACGAATGCCGGGCCGATGATGCGGCCGAAGACCTCGGCGAGCTGACCGTTCTCGTCGGAGGTGAGGACCTCGCGCGCCAGGCGCGGCAGATCGGCGCGGAAGGCTGCGAGCAGCGTGCGTTGTTTCTCCGCATCCGGCTCCTCCGCGATGGTGAGCAGGGGCGCCAGGACGGGCCGGAGCGCAAGCGACTGGGCCGGGCTCAAGGCCTCCAGGGCACCGGCCTCGAACAGGGCGGAGCGCGCGGCGGAGGCCGGGGCGGCTTCCGACGCCGCCAAAGCGTGCCCTTGCATACCCCTTGCACGCTCGATTTGGCGCGTTTTCGCGGCCAGGGCCGGGTCCTGGCCCCCCTCCGCGCCGGATCGGCCCGGAAAAGCGGGGTTTCCGGCCCCGCCGCCAAAGCCGCCCGGCGCGGCGGGGGCGCGACCGGTCAAGGTCGCCTCGCCGTCCACCGGCATCGGGATGCCGTGCCGCTCGTAGAACCAGGCGCGCGGCAGCTCGATGCCGGCGGTGAGGAGCACCTGGTCGCGCTCGGCGAGCTTCAGCGGATCCGGTTCCTCATCGACGTCGGGGACGATGCTCGGCGGCTCGGAGGTCTCGCCCCAGTTGGCCCGCAGGATCGCCGGCACCAGCTGGTAGTTGAGCAGATCCGCGCACCACTGCGCGGCGGCCTGGAGGCGGTCGGCCCGCACGCTGCCCTGGAGGCCGGCCGCCCCGCCGCCCAGGCCCGCCGCCTGCGCGCCGCCGGAGAGTTCCTGCCCAAGGATGAGGAGATCGCAGGCCTTGTCGGCCAGCTCCTGCACGATCACCTGGGGGTTGCCGGTGGCGTTCTGCGCCGCCTCTTTGAACTCCAGCTTCGTGCCCTCGGGGAAGGCGCCGTAGCCGCTCGCGCCCATGGCCGCCAGCATGTCGCGCAGCTGCGTGCCGAGGCCGGGATTGTTCTTGTCGTAGGTCGCCCAGCGGAAGGGCACGCCAAAGATCTGCGCATTCGAGAGCAGCCATTCCCACCCGAAGGTCACGCCCGCCCAGTAGGGCGCGAGGGCGCGGAGGGTCGCGGTGGAGATCGGCGCGCCGCTGCGGCCCTGCCAGATGCCGACCAGGAAGCGGTCGACGGGGAAGGGTTGCCAGGCGACGTTGTCCACCCCGGCCAGCCCCAGCTCCGTGCCCGCCTGGTTCCAGGCAAAGCGGCGGGAGGAGAGCTGGTGGGTGCAGCGCGGCAGGATGCCCTCCGGCCGGCGATCCCAGTGGATTTCCAGCACGGACACCCCCTTGCCGAAGGCGTCGAGGGCGTGAAACAGCGTGTCCTCGAACGAAAGCTCGAGCGTGCCGGGGCGGGGCCACCACTGGCGGAGCGAGCCGTCAATCAGCGCGGCCCGTTCCTGCGCGCCTTCGCTCGGCTTCTCGCCTCGCGCAGCGTAGGGCGAGACCGAGTAGGTGGCGCGGGCTGCGGCGCGACGCAGCTCGGAGAGGTTCTTTTGCAGGCGGGGCCAGGTGTCCTCCATCAGAGCGAACAGCTCCCACTGCGCCTGGATGCTGCCGGCGACGGCGTTGTCCAGGACGAGACGCACATCCGCCGGGGACATGCGGCGGTGGGTGAAGAAGCCCATCGTCTGGAAGTCGATCACCGAGGCCGGCGTGGATGGCAGCGCGTCGGAGGGCGAGATGGGCGTGCGTCGCTTCGCCAGGGCTCGGGCGAGGATCGGAGGCGTGAGATCGGAGAAGCGCATGGTCAGAAACGCAGGGTCGGGCGGTCGAAGGGGACGGTGCCAGTGACCGGCGAGCCGAGGTAGACGGCGGCGAGATCCTCGGCGGTGAACGCGCCCGCGCCGGAGATGGCGTTGCTGCCGCCGATGGTCTCGGCCAGGCCGGAGTAGCCGTTGGCGAAGAGAAAGTGGTTATCCAGGCCGTCGACGTAGTCGCCCAGCTCGCCGCTCTTGTCGTCCTTCACCCGTTGCGAGCCGGCGAGGAAATGCGCCTCGACCGTCTCCAGGATGCCGGGCGCGCCGGGCGTGCGCGACGGCAGCCGCAGCGCGGGATCCTGGCGGACCATGCCCTTGCCGGTGGCATCCTTCACCACCTCGATCACGTTCTCGGCCGGCGTCAGCAGCTCGCGCACGACGCGGTCGATGGTCTCGAACCGGTTGCAGGCGATGACCGGCACAAACTTGGTGACGCCGTTCTCCTGGAACTCGACCGCGCCCTGGTCGATGCCGGCGCCCAGGGCGTTCTTGGTGAAGCGCACGACCGCACAGCGCAGGCCGAGCCAGCGCTGGTTGCGACCGTCCCAGGTCAGGCCGCCCGGCATGGTCACATGCGCCTCGCGGGATTTCCAGTCCACCGCCGGCCAGGTGGTGACCTCGCCCAGGCCGTTGAGGATCAGCGCGAGCGTGCGCGCCTCCGATACCGCCGGGCGCTCGTCGATAAAGAGACAGGAGATGTCGTGCGCCTGGCAGAGCGTCACCACCCGGCCCACCACGTCGCCGATGGCGATCTGCGCGGCGTGGACCAGGCGCTTGTCGGCCGGGCTGGCCGTCTCGCGGGCGACGAACCAGCAGCGGTCGCCCATGTCGAGCCCGGCATAGCGGGGCACGCCGGTGCGCTTCTCCCCGAAGTGGAAACCACCGGCGCGGCGGGAACGCTCCAGGATCTCCGGCGTGAGCGCCTGCGCCGCGCTCTTCGGCATGGCCTGGCGGTCGCAGCGGAAGGTGACCATCTCCTCGTTGTCGCCGACCGCGCGCGTCCAGTGCGCCACGATCTGCTGGATGTCGATGGCGGGCGTGCCGATCTGCGCGACGCGAAAGGAGAACTGCAGCATCGGCAGCTTGGCCGGCGCGCGGTGATGCCAGATCGGCGACTCGCAATCCAGCTCCTCACCCGTCTCCGGGTGGGCGTAATAGTAGGCCGCGCCGGGCCGATGGGTGGCCACGACGGCGTCCGAGCCGGGCCGGCGGAAGTCCCCCTCGTAGCCGAGCACGGGATCGTCGGTGCGCGGGGTGCCGGTCACCGCCAGACGCACGATCTGCGGGAAGGCCTCCTCGGGGTTGATCCAGCCGGCCGGGGCCTCGACGACGTGACGGTGGCCGTGATCGGTGAGCAGGGCGGGCCGCGTCTTGTTTGACTTGGTCGTGAGCAACACCACGCCCTGGCTGCCGTTTTTCCACACCCGATTCTGGCCGGCGCCGTGGATCCGCTGCGTGCCGATCTCCAGGTGGAAGCGCAGATCCGAGGCCGTCATGCGGCCGGAGACATACTTGGCCATGGCCGCTTTGATGTCGTCCTTCTCGTCCTCGATGACGATGTCGGCGCTGAAGGTGGTCGGTGGCTTTTGCAGACCGCGAAACATACCCACCGCCTTGCGCTTGCCGTCGGTCACCAGGAAGGCTCCCTTGGTGTTCACCGCCTTGCCGCTCTCGTTCACCGAGCGGCCGACCTTCGTCATCGAGGCGAACCAGCCGATCTGGTCGATCACGTCCGGGCGGAACTTCGCGTCGACGATGTCGTCGGCCAGCTTGTCGTCGGGCAGGTAGACGATGGGGTTGAGGAAGCGGCAGGCGGAGGAGTAGGCGGCGAGCGCCAGCTCCAGCGTGGTCTTGCCGAATTGCGCGCCGCCGGCCAGGGCGAGCTTCGCGTCCTTCAACGGCCGGCCCGTGGTGGAGCCGAGGATGTGGTCGATCAGACGCACGATCTCCTCCAGCGCCGCGCGGCCCTTGAACGTGTAGGGGCCGTAGGTGCCGGCCTGCTCGCCGCTCATCAGCTTCACCCGCATGACCTCGGCCAGGAACTGGTGGAACGACGCCACGCGCGGGATGTTCGCCACCGCCTCGGGCGCGATCTTGGCCTGGAGCCGATCCAGCGCGGAGCCTTTGCGCACGGCGACCATCAGGCTTTACCCTCCTGAACGAGCAGCACGCGGGCGCGGAAGAGCTGGAACAAGCGCAAGGCCTCTGCATCGCCCTTGATCTCGGCATGCAGGGCGTCGAGGCCCTTCTCGGCCTCCGTCTTCTTGGACCACTCGAACTTCTCCCGCTCCAAGCGCAGGCGTTCGCGCTTTTCCTCGCCCGCGCTCAGCATGGCGAAGAGTTCGGGGTCGCGGTTGCGGTTCGCCAGGATCTCGAAATTCGCCTGCGCGATCTCGCGCGCCTGCGCGGCGGTGACCTTCATCTCGGGCAACCGCGTGACGGCCGCCGCCAGTTCATCCGAGGCCGTCTTCGCCTCCTGGACAAAACGCGTGCGCGGATACCAGTGCCAAAAATCGGAGAGGGCGGCGGGCGAGGTCTTGATCGAGTGTGCCTTCTTCAGCCAGGCGAGGGTGTTGCCCTGGGTATTACGGCGCAGGTATTGCCAGACCTGCTCCTGGAGCGCGTCCGGGAGCGTCTTCAACACGGCGTCGCCGCGCGCCTTGGGCTCTATGGTTTCCTTGCGCATCAGATCGAAAGGCTCCCCCGGCCAGCAGCGCGGCGGCGTGTGTGCGCCGGGATGGCTTCTACGCGAGAGATGGCGCTCGCGCCCGAGGGACGGCAGGAACCGACCGGGGGGAAGATGGTGAGGGCGGACATGCTCAAAGGTTCTCGGACGCCCAGGCCTTGCCGGCGTCGTTGAGCTTCCATTTCGGGCCGGCGTCCGATTGCACGGAAGTGAGGCGGCCGGCGCCGTCGAAGTGGGCGATGGTCTCGGCGGCCTCGGTCTCGGTGGCGCGCGGGTGGGCGCGCAGCGCGATCTCCTGGCGGAGCGTGCGGTCGGGCAGGAGGTAGTCGCCCAGATCCTTCAGGACTTCGGCCAGGGCGCGGTCGAGCTGGTTTTGGCGTTTGGTGCGCATGGGAGTTAGCCGAGGAGGCCCTTGGTGGTGCGGAGCAACTCGACCACGCGGGTCGGCATGGTGGCGTTGTCGTTTACGAGCGCGTTTATGCGGTCGTGGATCTTGTTGGCCCTGCTTTCGCCGGCCTCATGGTTGTCGCCGATCTGTTTACGGATGGACTCCAGCTCGGCGTCGAGCCGCAGCTCGGAGGCGCGCTTATCGGCCTCCATCGTGGCGATGGCCCGGTTCACCTCGTTGCGCTCGCGGCTCATGCGCCCGTGGGCCAGCCGGTCCAGCTCCTTTACCGCTGCGACGGTGGCAAACTCTTCATCGGCCTTAACAACCAAGGGACTGGGCAGGCCCTCTTTTTTCTCGCGTAGTGTCTTTACAGCTACGGCGATGCCGAGCAGGCCGCCGATAAACACCACCAGCCAGGCGGCGGCGGAGAGCCACGCGAGCAGCTCAGGCGGCGGGCCTTCGGACTGGGCAAGGAAGAGGGTTGCGAGGGCGGGGGTCATTTCTGGCGGGCTTCGGCGTCGGCGAGGGCGTGGAGGACTTGGCGGGTGAAGTTGGGCGCGGCCTGGGCGGCGGCGGGGAATTCAGGGTGTTGGAGAAACCGTTTCGCCTGCGGCGCCGGCGTCGCGCAGCCGGTGAGGACAAGCAGGAGGACACACCCAAGGGGCGGCCTGCGCGGCGCGGACGGCGGCGTCGATTTCATCGTGGGTCTGGGCGAGGCGTGCAGCCCGCAGCTCGTCTCCCGCCCGCTCGATCAGCGCCGCCAGCGGGGGCACCGCTTTGGCAATGGCGAGCAGGAGGGAGAGCAGCGCGGCCACGGGGCGACGTCAGAGCTTCCGGCCTCCGAGTTTGGATCCGGCGTATCCGCCCCAGTAGAACACGCGGTCGAGGATCCGGAACCACGGCTTGGCTTCCAGGGATGCGAGCCACTGGTCGTCGGCGGGGTCGGCGGTCTCGGCCGCGCGCTTGTGCGCCCAGGCGATGACCGCCTGGTAGGCGATGCTCACGGCGCCGAAGATCGAGAGCGCGGTGGTGGCCCAGCCCGGCAGGGTGAAGGGCAGGACGGTCCCGGCGGCCGGCGCGGCGGCCTTCGCCAAAGCGACGGTCGAGCCGGCGGCGTCGGCAGCTTGGGCGAAGAGAGTGGAAGGAGCGCCGGAGAAAAGGCCGATCAGGCCGATGATGATGAAGGCGTGCCAGAGGAGGCCGCCGAGGCGGGAGCGGATGTATTGCATGGTGGTGGTGTTTTGGTGGAACAAGGTGGGTCCTCAGGCCGCGCGGGCGCGGACGCGCTCCGCCAGCACCGGGTCGGCGCGGAATAGGCCCGCGATGACGTCGGTCCAGGTGGCACGGCTGGCGCGGATGCCGTGCGTGTGCGGCGCGCAGGACGGATCGCCGATGTGCACGACCACGGCGGCGTCGCCGGTGGGGAAGGCCTGCACGCCCTTCAACGCGAAGATCTGCGCGACCTTCAGGGGGGCGGAGGTGCGGGCGGGCTTGCTCATGCTCCGCCCTCCGGAGGGATCTTGCCAGTCAAGGCCTCGCTCGAATCATGCGGGGGCGATGCAACTTTACCGCTTCTGCCTGAAGGTCCGGCCGGCCGCGCACCACCCGACTTTTTTCGAGTGGCAGTTTGGGCTGTTGAAAGTGTGGCTGGCGGCCGAGGACTTGGAGACGGCGCAGGAGATGGCGCGCGGAATCCTAGATCGACTACCCTACGAACCGCTCCCGGAACGCACGTTGACGGATGTAAACCCGCTGCGCGTGCCACTTCCTCCCCCGTTGGATGCAATCCAGGCTGAAGTCCTGCGAACGGGCCTGGCTCTACGGCTGGAGTCTTGGCAACCCGGCGCGGACGAGAACGCTTTCGAGCAGGCGGCATGGCCAGACAACCTGCCTCGGCAAGGTGATACAGGATCGCCTTGATCAGCTTCCCTGCGAAGGCCTCCAACACCGGGCGCAGCCGGGCCTCGACGCTGGACGCGGCGGGCGTTTTCTGCTGGGCTGAAGGTGTCGAGGGGGCGGGCATCGGTGACGATGCACCCACCTTACCCGAGGCCGCCCCGCCAGCGTTACCCCACCCCGCGAACGGCGCGGATTACGCCCGGTATTTTCAAATTACCGGGTGTCCCGGTAATTTGGTTTTCGCCCGGTATCTTCAAATTGGCGGGACACCCGCCAATTTGGTCTCGGGGCCAAAAAAAGCCCCGACCGGTTACAAAAGAAAAGCGAGAGCCGCGACGATCAAGATGCCCGCGATAACGGATAGACATCCGCCGCCTTTGGCCGCGCCTGGCGAGCGGGTTTTCGCAGGCTCCAGCTTCGGGGAGGCAATCGGCCTGGTCGGGAGCACGGGCGGAAGCGGCGGCGGTTGATCCGGCGGGGCGATCTCTTTTTGAAACAACCCCAGCGAACGGGCCTCGTTTTCATCAACGTCTTCCTCCGACAGCGATCCGCTCCACTCGTAGGGGGAGTAGGGCTTGTTGTAGTCGGAGAAAGCGCGCCACACCGGATCTTTTTTCAGCGCCACGCAGCGGGTGCCGAAGCATTTTCCGCCGGCCGCAATCCACCTCTCGCGCCAGCCCTCCGGCTCGGGCTCCGTCATGACGATGATTTCCTGCGCCGGATAGGCCTCCATCAGATCGCGATCCTTGCCCTGCTCCCAGCGAGCGTGCGCGTAATGTTGGGAAAGAAGAACCTCGTGGGCTTCCTTCAGTAAAGCGCCGAGTTCGGGCCAATCCGGCTCGGCTGCCCTCTCCGGGAAAGCCGCCCGGAATCCGACCGGTGCGTCGCGGCCGTGGCTGCCCGGCGTGATCTGGGCGACCAGCCAGCGCACTTCGGGCGAGAGCTTTTCAGTCGTCGCCGACCAGCGGGGCGGGCCTGCACGTAGACAGCGGATAACCTCGGCTTTTATCTTTTTGGGGGTGATCATGGCTAACGCGGGAGCTTGGTTTTCACTGGGGATAAGTATTTACACCCTTCACCGAAAACACCTGTGGCCCGCCAACCAGCCCAAAGTCGCCGACGGAGGATGACGGACGCAGAGGGACAACTGGTTTTTCGGTTCGCGCACGATGTGGTCCGCGAAAACGCCGATCTGAGGGAGGAGTTGCTCAAAGCGGCAGATGTCATGGAGGCCTATTCGCGCCGCGTCAGGCGCTTCGTTTTTTCGCTGCCACCTTTGTATTCTTCTCCGCGTCCCGATCCGTCAGAATAGACTCGATGGTCGCCTCGGCGGAGGAGGGCGCTCGGTCCTTTTCCCTAGCCTGCGTCCTTAGCTTTTGAAGCTGTCCCTTGTTGAACTCAAGGCTCGCCTCCAGCCACTCAACTTGCCGTGTGAAAAAATCCAGCTGAACATCTAGGCGCGCCATACCTTTGAACTCCGTGAGAAGCTCTCGGGTTTCACTCACGCTCATCTCGGCAGCCTTAATCTTCGCCTCGATTGCGGACGGGGGTGCCGTGTCCGATCTGACACTCCACGCCAACTCTGCAGCCTCCAATTTGCGCCACATTTTCGAGGAAACTGGCACCTTCTGATTTTTGATGTCGTAGAGCATGGTCCGCGAGACATCGAGCGCCTTGGCGACGGCGACCAAGCTCCCGCCCAGCTTCATCCGCAGCTGTTCGATTCTGTCAGAAAAATCCGCTGAAGTGTAAGATTTTGGTTGCATGTGTAAGATTTCGGACGTTACGGTGTCAGAAGTTACACGGCACATGTCCAAACACACGCACAAAGCACCGCCTCGTTCAGGCCCTGCCCGGTTCCCCGGTATTTCCGGTGCCGCCCGCCGCCTTGGCTGCTCGCGCACCCATCTCTACTTGGTCCTGACCGGCCAGCGGTCTAGCACCCGGCTCCTCACTCGCTATCGCGCGCTGAAAATGGAGGCCGCGTCGTGAGCCTTCTCGATATCATTCCCGGTGGTCCCCGGCACGACGTGAGCCCGGCACCAATCCGAAAGCCGGGGAATCCGGCTACCGAGTTTCCAATGGTCTGCGCGGCCGCCGAGCACATCGGCATCCACCGCGTCACCCTTTACCGGGTGCTTAAGGGCCAATTCCCCGACCGGGGCGACTACGCAGCCAGCTACCGGGCTTTCGTTGCCCGTCACGCAAAGGAGGCCGCGTGATGCCGGACCACAAGACCGCCCAACCCTCAACCCACCCAAGGAATACCATGCTTCGTTACATGTTCAGATTACTCACCGACGCGCGCGTAGCCGCGCTTGGCCGTCTGCTCGAAGGCCGCTACGTCTACACGGAACGATTAGGCAACGTCTGCGTTCTTCGCGTGCTGCGCGCCGGTTCCGACGTTTATCTCCACATTCACCTCCATCCTGCCGAGGTCGTGATGGACACACCCCGGCTCGTCAGCTTGGAGAGCCTTGGTGACATCTTCCTCATCTCCGAAAAGGAGGCCGCGTCGTGAAGACCACTATTCTGCGGCTGACCCGCGCGCAGCGCCTGTTGGAGGCGGCGACGCTCAAGAACCCGGAGCTGGCGGCGCTGCCGGCGCGGGAGAGCTCGTCGGTTCAAGATGCTCTTTCAAAGGCGAAGCACCATATCGCTTTCGCCAGAGGCGCTCTAGCTGCTTGTGCAGATCTCGCACCGCCGGCCCCACCACCTTCCGCCAGCCCTCGTGGAAGCCAATCGCCTCTCGATCTGATCGTGGATTCGCTCAACTCGTCTTCGGTGGACGCTTTGGTGCTTTCCGCGTCCGCTTCGGTTGCGGACCGGGTATGCGCAGCCCGCGCTCTGCTAAAAGAAGCAGCAGGGCATCTACGACGCGCCTCAGCTCGCGCAGTTGCCGATCCTGCAGCTCGCCTTGCCGCCGCAGCGCTCCAGTCGGCGGAAGCAGATCGTTTATCCGGTCATGCACCCGGCCTACCCGGTCGTGCATCTCGCCGCGAAGCTCAGCCAGCTCCTTCCGCAAAGCCTCAAGGCGGTCGTCGTCGCTCATCCCGCCAGTCCACCACGCCGGCCCGCGCCGTCAACCCCGCCGCCTGAAGGCGTGCCCCGATCAATCAGGGTTTCCCCGATCCAGCCATCAGGCCCCGCCCCTTTCCGCCCTCCGCTTTTCCCACCCATGCCCGCCCGCGCCTCCAGCCCCGGCCAGCTGCACCTGCCCTTCCGCATCCCGCCGAAGGATTGGTTCGGGCCGCGCGAGGCCGGGGCCGTGCTCGGCCTGTCCGAACGCACCGTGGAGGAGCTTTACGACCGGGGCGCGATCTCCGGGCACCGCCACAACGCCGCCGGGGGCAAACGCATGACCAAGCGCATCCCGCGCGTCTGGATCGTCGCCTATGCCCTGCGCACCGCCGACTACGACGACCAAAGCTTGGGCGACGCCCTCCTCGCCACTCTCCCGCAGCTGCCCGCCGCCACCCTCCTCCGCCTCGCCGACCAGGCCCGCCGCCTCGCCGCCGAGAAGCCCCTGCAAAGCTGATGCACGCGCCGGAAAAACTCCTCTTCGCCAACTGGCGCGAAATCGCCGCCCAGTCCGGCTACGCGCCCACGCTGAGCCAGATCGACTACGCCTACGGCCTTTTCCTCGCCGCGTGGACGCACGTCCCGGTGCCGGAGGGCGAGCCCACGCAACAGCTCCGAATGAACGCCACGAACAGCTTCCTCGGCCTGCTCCACGCCGTCTGCGCCCACGCCCGCAACTGATCTCTCCCCCCATGTCCAAGATCGTCAAAGCTCCAAAGATTCCGCCCGCGCCCACGTCACCTGAAAAAGCCGACGCCCTGATCGAGAACGCCCGCGCCATGTATGCGCGCCTGGCCTCCGGCATACATGAAAACGCCCTTCGCGGCCTCTTCCTCGGGTGGCTCTTTATCCAGATCCGCGACGAGGTGGGTCACGGCAATTTCCTGCGCGTCGCCAAGGAGCGCCTGCCTGAAATTCCGGTGCGCACGCGGAGCGAGCTGATCAAGCTCTTTAAGGAGTTTCAGGAAGAGACGGGCGTGGCCCTGCCGGCGGGTGCCTCCGTGCCCGACGCCCAGCTCGCCCTGCAGCTCGGGCGGGACGCGGCCGAAGCCGAGGTGGTAAACGCCGCCATCAAGTTCGTCGGCTCGAAGTCCCTCCATGCCCTCATGGTCGAATACGAGGTGCGCGAAAAGCCCAAGCTCGGAGGCAAGCGCGTCACCAAGAAGCCCGCGCCCGCCACCATCACCGACGCCGAGCAGCTCGCCCTCCAGACGCGCGAGGAGCTGGGCTCCTGGATCGAGCGGGGCCGCCAGCTCCTGCTCCGTGAGAACGTCTGCCAACACCTCCCCGCCGAGCAGATCCGCGCCTTTGCCGACAGCCTCAACGCCCTCCGCACCGATTGGCGCTCCAAACTGGGCGACCTGCTCAAGCAGGCCGAGGACAAAGCCAACGTTACCCCGTGATGTTCCTTATCGCCATCTGGTTTCTCGCGGCCTTCGGCGTCTACGACGCCGGTGCCGCCCTCTGCCTGACCGTCCTCTGGGTTTTGCTCTCCGACTGATACCGCCATGATCTCCGACGCCTACTCCCTCGCCCCCACCTCCGCCGCCGCGATCACGCTCGACGGCGCACCCTCCTTCAGCATCCCCCTCGCCGACCAGGTCGAGTTCGCCAAGATCAAGGAGAAGTGGCGCAAGGATATCACCGCCACGCTCGCCGTCCTGCGCCAGGCCCACGCGCTGCGGGTGCGCGGCGGCTACGCCTGGGTGAGCGGCACCATCCAGCTCGCGGCCGCGCATCGCCACCTGAAGGGCATGAGCGCGCCGCGCATCCGCGCCAAATACAAGGCCTATGTCGAAAGCGGCGGCGACTGGCGCGCGCTGGTCAAGGGCTACACCTCCTCCGGCGGCCAGCCCCCGGCCTTCATCGAATTTCTCCAGGGCTTGATCGAGCAGAGCCCGCGCGGAGCCGCCGCCGCCGTCACCCACCTGCGCGAGGAGCTATGGCCCTCGGGCGTCTCCATCCCCGGCTACGGCACCTGGTCGGAATGGTTTGCCGCCACCTGGCCCGACCAGCCGGTGCCGACCCGCTTCCCCCGCGTCTACCCCTCGGGCTGGAGCCCGGAGAACCTGAGCCGGCACAAGTCCTCCCGCGCCTGCCGCGCCTTCATGCAGCAGGGCTACGGCGAGGCCCACGCCTACCTGCCCAAGCTGAAGCGCGACACGTCCCAGCTGAGGCCGATGGAGATCATCGTGATCGACGATTTCGAGCCGGATCACCTCTGCACCTTCCCCGGCGATCCCGAGCGCGGCATCGCCGCCCAGACCTGCCCCATCGGGGGCCTGCTCGCCAAGTGCGTCGCCACGCGGAAGAGCCTCGCCTGGCTCCTCGGCCCGCGCCCTCTCCGCGACGAGCGCCAGCCGGACGGCACGATCAAGAAGGTGCGCTGGAACGTCCGCGCCCTCGATGTCCAGGCGCTGCTCTACGAGGTGTTCCGCCGCTGGGGTCTGCCGGACTACAATGTCACCATCCTGTGCGAAAACAAAAGCGCCACCATCTCGCCCGCCCTGGAGCAGTTTCTCCTGGTCGCCTTCGAGGGGCGGGTGCGGGTGCAGCGCACCTCGATCATCGAAAACCGCACGCTGGCCAACGGCTTTGTCGAAGGCGGCGGCACGCCCTGGGAAAAGGGCTGGATCGAGAGCGATTTCAACTACAACTGGAATCAGCTCGCCCTCCGCCTTGACGGCTGGAAAGGCAGCAACCAGCGCCTCAACGGTCCAGGCAACCACGACGCCAAGGAGATCCACGTGCTGCGCTTCATCGGCGCGGACGCGGCCGGCAAAAAGCTCAACCTCCCGCCCGAGATCATCTCGCTCCTCCGCCTGCCCTTCCCCAATCCCGCCGCCGTCGAGCAGGCCTTCGCGGAGATCATGCACGTCGGCGAGCAACGGACGAAACACCGCTTCAACGGCTTCGACACCGTCACCGAGTATCGCTGGCGCGATCCGAAGACGCCGCCGCCCGCCGGGATCGATTCCTTCGCGCCCAATCCCTACGAGTCCCTCGCGCTCCTCACCCCCGAGCAGCAGGAGCTGATGATGGTGCCCGAGCCGCGCAACGAGTCCCCGCTCGAACGCTGGCAGCGCCTTTCCGCCGAACACCCGCGCCGCGAACTGTCTGCGCCCGTCCTGGCGCTCTTCCTCCTCACCCCGAACAAGGCGACCTGGCGCAACCACACGGTGACCTTCACCAAGAAGCCCCACGGCGGCTTCAGCTACGTGGACGAAGACGGCATCCTCGCCGAGGTGCCGGAGCGCACGGAGCTGCTCGCCTACGTCGATTTCAACGCGGCCGAATCCGCCGTCGTCACCCACCTCGACGGCCGACCGCTCGGAATCGTGCGCATGCTGGGCGACAGCCGCCGGGGCGTGGACATCACCGATCCGGAGGCGATGGAGAAGGCCCGCGCCCGCCGGGCCAAGCTGGTCAACATCGTCAAGGAAATGCTCCGCGCCCGCCCCCTGCACCAGGCGACGGACGCCCGCATGGTAGCGGACGCCGCGCACAACGACGCCGTGGTCGCCACCTACCAGGCCGCCGCCGCCGATCTGCCCGCCGCCGAGCGCATCGCCGCCGCGCGGGGCGAGATCGCGGCCGAGGCCGAGACCCGCAAGCGCCGCGCCCGCCCCGAGAAGACCAATCGCGGCCTGGCCGACCTCACCGCCGCCGCTTCCGCCGCCGCCCCGGCTGCGCCCGCCGCCAGCCTCGGCGACCTCCTCTGATCCCTCTCCCCGCACCCTCACCCTCAACCCAACCAAAAAGGACACCCATGGCAGACAATAACACACCCGCACCCGCGCCCGCGCCCGAAGGCGGCGACACCTGGCTCGGCACCAACCTCGGCGGCGACGTCGTCGAGGCCGGCATCCGCCGCCAGAAGGCCGAGTTCCAGGAGGACCTCCGCTGGTTCTGGCGCTACTCCGGCGAAAAGCGCCTCAGCCAATCCGACTCCGCCGAGCTGCTCGGCATCGATAGCGGCACCTTCTCCAAGGTCATGCGTGGCGCCTACACCGGCACCGGCGGCATCCTGCTGCCCCCGCCCACCAAGATGCTCAGCCGCATCCGCGTGCTCCGCAACCAGGAGCGCGAGGACGCCCTTCGCCGCAGCGCCGGCCGCGTCAAGACCCCGACCGTGGCCGAGATCTGGCAGGTCTGCCAGAAGGCCTGGGCCGACCGCCTGATCGCCTTTATCTTCGGCGACTCGCACGTCGGCAAGAGCGAGGCCCTGAAGTGGTTTCGCGACGAGAACAACCACGGCGCCACCCTCTACATCGACCTGCAGGGCGTGACCGGCATCCAGGACATCTATCGCGAGTTCGCGAAGGCCCTGCGCATCTCGCCCGACCGGCCGATGCAGAAGCTGATGCCGGCCGTCCACGCCGCCATCGACCGGACCAACCTCGTGATCGTGGACGAATTTCACCACATCACCTACGCCTACCAGAAGGGCAGCAGCATCCGGATGGTGAACGCCCTGAAGAGCATCAAGGACCGCACCGGCTGCGGCATGGTGATCTGCGCGACCGACGTCGGCCGCGAGGAGATCGAAACCGGCAAGGAGTCCAAGCTGCTCAGCCAGCTCTGGCGGCGCGGCACGATCAAGCTCCAGCTCCCCGCCGCCCTGCGCGTCGGCGACGTGCGCGCCTTCGCCGAGGCCTACACGCTGCCGTTCCCGGAGGCCCAGCCGGGCGAAACATGGAAGAGCCTGGAACTCGCCGAGCCGGGCTTCGATGGCCTGCGCATCTGCGACCGCATCGCGCATGATTTCGGCGTGCAGCACCTGGTCAGCGTGTTCCGCGACGGCGGCGCGCTGGCCAAGAAAAAGGACCGCCCGATCCAGTGGGCCGACGTCACCGCCGCCCAGGGCGTTTACGACAACCTGTCCGCCAAAAAGAAGGCCTGAGCCATGAGCACGAAACACACTCCCGGCCCCTGGATAGCGGTCATCGACAACCTGCTCTCTACCATCCCCGTCCGCTCGATCAAAGCGGCAGCCGGCAACCATCTCCCGGTCGCCATCGTGCACGCGCACCAAGGCAGCAAAGGCCCAGCCGAAGGCATCGCCAACGCCCGCCTGATTGCAGCCGCGCCCGACATGCTCAAGGCGCTGGAGGCCGCTCTTCCTGAGTTAGAGAACTACGAAGGCGACATCGAAGGCTACGAAGCATCGGAAGGCGTCAATCGTCTGCGCGCTACCATCGGCTCAGTCAAAGCCGTCATCAAAGCCGCCAAGGGAGGAGCCTGACCATGGCCCGCCTAATCCAACGGATCCGCTCGCTCGCGATCACCTGGTCCTGCAAAGGCATGGGCTGGGCGACTTCGGACCTTTTTTTCCGCAATCCCTACGAGGGCGAAATCACCTGGCGAAATCACTGCGGCTGGTGGATCAATGGTCTTTTCGGTCGCGTCTTTAACTGGGCTTTTCCCGGTTCCGACCAGGAGATCGAGCAGGCGTTTGATATGCCGCTCCCGCACCTTTCCGAACGCCAGCTCGCGCACGTTTGGCCGGCTTTCGACGAGATGGAGGTCACGTGCAACGACTGCCAGTGGGCCGGGTCGGCCTACGATCTCCGGTTTAGCGAGGGCCTGAACTTGTGCTGCCCAGAATGCGGCCACGATTCGACCTACCTCGACGTCTACGGCAACATGGCGCCCTGGTGCCGCGAGGTGCGGGCGAAGCGGGCCGGGAAGGGAGCCGCCTGACCATGCTCGACGACAAACCCATCGCCCTGCACCCGCCGCGCCGCGTCCTCCTGCGCTGCAAGGTGGTCGCCACCATCACTCACCTAGTCTCGTCGCCCGAGCCCTGGGAGTTGCTTGGCCAGGCCGACCTGGCCCTGGCCGGTGGATGCGCCGTGCCCCAGCTCTGGACGCGCGGAGGCAAGTTCCTTCCGCACCCCGGCCACCACGCGGGCGACATCGTCGGGATCGAGGCGCCCGACGCGCCCGGATCCTTCGTGGTCTACTCGGCCGCCGCGCTGAAGGGCGGCCAGCCATGAAGCTCCGCCACCCTATCGCCGGCCTCGATTGCCACGAGGCGCGGATCCGCGAACTGAACCGCGCCTGGACTCGCGCCGTCGCCACCATCGTCGCCGTCGCGCTCCTGCTCATCGGCGGCCTCACCCTGTTCGCCTGCTCGATCAAACCATGAACCCTTGCCCCTGCAGCGCCGAGGCGCCCCCGACCGTTTCGTGGCGCGTGACGGACTTTTACCAAGGCCGCGACCTGATCGTCGTGATCGTCGCCGGCCGCTGGCGCTGGCGCCTGGACGAGCCCAACGCAAAGGCCTCCGCCGGCCATCCCGACTATCCGGCCGCCCTTGCCCCCGCCTGCCGCCACTTCGGTCTGCCGGCCATCCGCAAGCTCTCCGCATGAGCCCCGCCTTCCACCGCGAAGCCGCCCTCACCCTCCGCCGCGTGGCCGAGGCGGAGAGCACCTCCGGCCTCCGCGCCGCGCTGCACGAGATCGCGGACTTCCACGAGGCCGAGTCCCTCGCCGTCCCCACCGTGCCCGGCGACCTCGCCGACTGCCGGATACACCGCCCCGACCCCCTCGATTTCCCATGACCACCATCGCCAACGCCAAGCCTCCGCACGAGGTGCTAGACGCTCTCGCGCTCAACCTCGCCAAACGCCGCCAACAGCTCGCCGACCTCGTCGCCGACTACGATGCCGAGATCCTCGCCGTCCACCGTCGCCACCGCGCCGCCCTGAACGAAGCCGCCGGCAACGTGGCCGGCGCGCACGACGCCCTCCGCGCCGAAATCGAGGCCCACCGCGACCTCTTCACCGAGCCGAAGAGCTGGACCCTCCACGGCATCCAGCTCGGCCTGCGCAAAGGCGCGGGCAAGCTCGACTGGGACGACGACGAGGCCCTCGTCGCGCGGATCCGGAAGCAGTTCAACGAAGACGAGGCCGAGCTGCTCATCCGCGTGAAGGAGGAGCCCATCGTCGGCGCCCTGGAGGATCTGGACGTCAAGCAGCTCGCCCGCCTCGGCGTGCGGGTGGAGAACACCGGCGACGTCGTCTTCGTCCGCCCGCTCGTGGCCGACACCGACAAGCTCCTCAAAGTCCTGCTCAAGGAGAGCGCCCGCACCGAGCCGAAGCCGGCGAAAAAGAAGAAAGGAGGGGCCTGAACCATGACCACCGTCGAGCTCTTCAACACCTTCATCGCGGCCGGCCTTCGGCCCGATTTCCAGCACCTGGCGGACAGCTATTTCGAGCCGGTCAGCGCGGCCTGGGTGCAGCGCACCTGGGATGCCTGGATGTATGCCCGGCCGACCGCGCTGAAACGAACGGTGCAGGTCGGTGGTGCCGACCGCGTCGTCCCGCTCTGGCTGGCGGAAAGCTGCGACTGCGACAACCTCGCCCTCGGTCTGATGGTCCACGGTCAAGTGGGCAACGCTTTGGCCTCGGTGGGGCGCGGCACCAAGCGCGGCGGCCTGGCCTTCGGCGTGGTGTTCTACACCGCGCAATCCGCCACGATGCGCGGCGGCCACGCGATCAACTGGTTCGTCGGCTACGACCAGGAGCTGCGTTTCTTCGAGCCCGGCCTGGGCGAGATCGTCGAACTGAACTCCTCCGAGCGAGCCAGCGCCCGCTTCTGCCTCGCGGCCTGAACAACCATGCGCCTCCTCCCGATCATCCACCGCTACCTGGTCAAGCTGGGCATCACAATAGGCTTCATCGCCCTGGCCTTCATCCTGATCAACGCCCTCGCCGGCTGCGCTTCGCGCGTGGATCCGCGCGACCCCGAAATCTGGCGCCCGACCACCCCGGCCGTCTACCCGCTGCCCGAATGAAAGCCCGCTTCTCCGCCACCATTACCTGGCCGCTTTCCCCAGGCTCAAAGGTGAAGGTCTCGCGCAACTTCACCGGCACGATCACGGCCAAAGCCGGAGCCGATCTGCTCAACGCGGTGGCGGGTGCTCTGACCGCCATCGTCGCCCAGCAGGACGTCGGCGAAGTCAACGCCCTGACCGTTCGCGCCTCCATCCGCCGATGAGAATTGAAGAATCACCAGAGCTTTTTGGCGGCGACGCCGGCACCTCGACGTGCGGTAAGATCCACTGCGCGTTTTGCGAAACAACATACAATCTGGACGACGATGACGACGGCGGTGGCATGCCGATAGGGTTCACGGGCTTCGCCGGCAAACGCGTCTGCGAAAACTGCTTCGAGGACATCGAGCGCGAAGTCCTCGCGCGCATGCCACAAATTCTCCCGTGGTATCGTCGCCACGTCGAGCGTTCCAAACAGCGCATCTGCACCGCCGATGCCAACCTCAAGGCGCTCGGCGCCTGATCCCCATGCCCGCCTGGAACTTCAAAACCCGCTTTGCCGACCTCGTCGTGTCCGGCGCCAAGGTCCACACCATCCGCGCGCCGCGCAAAGACGGCCGACTGCCAAAGGTCGGAGATCCCGCTTACCTCTACACCGGCATGCGGACCCGCGAGTGCCGCTTGCTCCGGGTCGCTAAGGTCGAGGCGGTGACCGACATCGCCATTTTCCCGACCTCCGGGAGAATCTATATCAAACGAGGTTCGCTAAACCACCGCTCGGGCGAAGGTTTTTTGACCGAGGCAGAGAACAACCGCCTGGCCAGGCTCGACGGATTCGACGGCGAATTGGAGTTTTTTAACTGGTTCGAGGAATACCACGGCGAAACGTTTTTTGCCCATCTGATCGAATGGGCGAAGGCCCCGGCTGATCTGCTGCCATGAACACCGGCCAGATCCGCGCCTACCGCGCCGAAGTCGCCAAGTGGAAGGACGCCTGCGTAAAGCTGGGCCGGCCGTGCGACGACGACGCCCGACGCGCCCTGCATGCCGAGTGCCGCGCCCCTGCATCGAGCACCAAGTTCACCAACGCCCAGCTCGACCGCGTCCTGGCCCGCCTCCGGTCCTTCAGCCGGATGGACGATCTGGCCGCGCAGCTGAAGCCGGACGAGGAAGCGAACAAGCGCCGGCTCGCCGCCATGCGCCGGTGCTACGACGCGGTGGCGGGGCTGACCTCGGCCGGGAACGATGGCCGCGCGAGCCTCGGCCGCGCGAACTACCTGGACCGGGTGTCGGAGTCGGTCTGCGGCCAACCGTTCGACGGGTTGCCCGAAGAGAAATTGGTCAAGCTGGCCTTCGTGCTCGAAAACCGTCTGCGCGCACGCGGCAAGGCCCCTCGGCCCGTGGTCGATCCCGTGGTTCCGGTCCCCGCCGCCGAGCCCGCCGCCGCCGACTGGGACGGAGTATTCTGACCATGGCCGAACTCCAGCTCACCGCCTGCCCGCTCTGCTCGCATCCGCCCCACCTCGTGGTCCGGCCGAGCTGCGTGCGCGGCGTCCGAAGCGGGGCCGTATGAGTGCCTCGGCCCCCATCGTCACCGTCGCGGACGTCGCGCGCCTGGTGCAGGCGCTGGAGGGCGGGGCCTGGATGACGGCCGCCGAGCTGGCGGTCGCGCTCTCGGGCGCGGCGACGGAGTCCAGCAAGCGGCGGATCCGCGCCATCGCCAGCGCGGCCGGCAGCGGGGTGGTGAGTTATCCTGGCAGCCCCGGTTATCGGCTCTGGAAAGCCTGCACGGTAAAAGATCTCCACGCCTGCGTCGCCGCCTACAGCAGCCAGGCCGATGAAATGCGCCGGCGCCGGGATCTCTACCGGGTCCGCCTTCATCGCGAAAACCCCGCCCGGATCGAGCCCGACCCGTCCCTCGCGCCCTCGCGCGAGCAGCTGGCGCTCTTCTGACCATGGCCCTCGACCGCCAACTCCAGATCCGGGACGCCGCAGTCGCCCGCGAGGCCTACTTCCTGAAGCAAAACGCCGGCATCGAACGCCGCGCTGCCCTGCGCTCCTGGCGCGCGGCGGCCGCCAAGCTCCTGGCGGAGACCTTCACCTGGCCAACGGATCCCGCGAAACGCTCCCGCCTGATCGGCCAATGCGTCGGCGAGCTGGAGGTGATGGCACGGCAGCTTTTCGACCGGGGCTGGCTGGTGAAGGAGGAGCGCCTGCTGGAGGTCGCGCGGACCTGCATCGCTCCTATCGCGGCCGCGCAGGCGGCGGGCAAGATCGGGGACTTCTGGCCCTACTTCCGCGTCGCCGTCCGCAAGTTCGTCCCGGTCCACGCGGAGGAGCTGCAGCGCCTGTCGCGGCGCGAAGGCGGGGCCGTGGGTGCAGCCGATGTTTTCGCGGCGCTCGCCGGGGTCATCGGCCAACGCCCGGCGGTCACCGCTACGGAGGCCATCGGCGAGCGGCAGGCAGAGCGGATGCAGGAGGCCTGCAAGCCCGCTGCGCGCCGAGGCCGCCCGCCGAAGTTCAAGGCCGCCGCCGAAGCCACCGGCGACCTGTTCGGCGGCGGGTCGTGATCAAACCATTGCAGGAAGGCCGTTTTCGGCCGATTTTTTGATCAAACTCGCCTTCCGCGCGCGGATTTTCATAACCCATTCATTTTCGGCCTAGTTCAGTCTGATGCGGCTTGATTTATGATTTTCCCAAACCTCACGTCATCCCTCAGCGTTTTTATCGTCTATCCCAAGGTCGGAGCCAAAACATGGCGGAGAGGGAGGGATTCGAACCCCCGTTACCTTTCGGTAAACCGCATTTCGAGTGCGGCGCGATCGACCACTCTGCCACCTCTCCGGATATAAGGGAGCGGAAGTTAGAAGCCGCCGCGTCAAACGGAAGCCGAAAGTGCATCCTAGTCGGGAAGTTTCCCTCGCCGCCTTAGCCCGCACCCTTTCGCCCGCCCATACCGCACAGGACCGGCTACGACCGCGGTCGTCGCCACGCGCCCCGCCGAAAAGCCTGCAGGTCGATACCCTCCCCTTGCCACACATCAAACTCCCGCGGTTCCACCGCCGCGAGTCCCGAGCCGGGGGTAAAGGTGAGTTCGCCGAAATACACCCGGCCCGCGTCCAGGTAGAGATCCACCCGGACGAACGGGAACGGCGCGGACAATTTTCGCGCGACCTCGAGCATACGTTCCAATTCGGGCGGACGTGGCAATTCGCCTTCATATTCCTCGAACTGGATCGTCCCGGGAAGTGACCGCCACTCGAGATCGAGCACCTTGCGCCGATGCCGGACAAACCGATCGACATCGACAATCAGGAACCGGGGCTCCCCGGCATAACAGAAAATTTTGTAGTCCCAAGGCACCCGGTCTCCCCCGCCCAGCATCGCTTCCACGACCAGCCGACCCCGGATGAACAGATACTGCTCCTCGTGGCTTTCGTCGTAGTAGTTGCGCGCGAGCCACCCATCGAGCTTCCGCATCGTTTCCGCGCGATCCAGCCGGGCGGGCTCCTTGACGATCACGTTCCAACCGCTGCCATGCGTGGCCTTGATCACGCAGCGCGGAGGCAAACGGTCCCACGGAATCTGGTCGGCGCGATCATAGACGCCGACGAGGGGCACGAGATGCTCTTCGCCCACCACCTCCCGGACATAACTTCGCACCTCGTGTTTATCCACGAAGGGCGCCAGCGTCCGCAATCGCCCATACACCTTGAGCCACTGGGTTTTCTCCGAGTGGGTGCGGGGATTTCTCAAATCGAGCGCATAGTCGAAAAACCGGGCGAAATTCCGTCGCAACAAAATCGGCACTATCAGCCGGCGCGCCAACGCGGAACGTCGCAAAAGCGCCTGCAACCAGGCCCGCGCCCGCCGGCCCGACGAACCGCCGGACAGCTTCATGGTCTAGCCGGCTCGTGCGCCGGAAGGAATGAATCCCGGGGGAAGTGCATTCGCCAAGACCGGCCATCCCGCGGCGAAGGGTCAAGGCGAGTTCGCCCTCAACCAAAAACGCGCAAGCCCGGCCAAGGAACGCCGCGCCGCTTCGCCGCCGGACCGCTAATCTTGCCCGCATGATAGCCGTCGATCCCGCCACGGAACCCCTCCCGCCCGCCGCGCCCGCCGCTTCGGAAACCGACCTCGATTTCGCGCTGCTGCAAAAACACGACCGGCCCGGACCGCGCTACACGTCCTACCCCACCGCGCCGCAATTCTCGACCGAGATCAACCCCGCCGACCTGCTCGAGGAACTGGCCGCCGAAAGCCGCGACGCCACCCGGCCCGTCTCGCTGTATTTCCATCTTCCTTTCTGCGAATCACGCTGCTGGTTCTGCGGCTGCACCACCGTCATCACCCGCCGGACCAGCCTCGCCGACGCCTACCTGGACACCCTGGAACGCGAGCTCGACCTCACCCGCCCGCACCTGAACCCGGACAGTCCGATCACCCAGCTCCACTTCGGCGGCGGCAGCCCCACCTTCCTCGCCCCCGCCGCCATCCGCCGCCTGGGCGACATGATCCACGCCCGCCACCGGCTCGCGCCCGACGCCGAGGCGAGCGTCGAGATCGATCCCCGTCGCCTTACCCCCGCTCAGGCCCGCGCCTACGCCGACCTCGGCTGCCGCCGCGCCTCGCTCGGCGTGCAGGACACCAACCCCCGCGTGCAACTCGCCATCCATCGCGTCCAACCCCTCGCGCAAACCCGCTCGGCCTTCGCGATGTTGCGCGACGCCGGCTACGCCTCCATCGGCGTCGATCTGATCTACGGCCTTCCCTACCAGACGGCGGAGACCTTCGCGCGCACCCTCGACGACGTCATCGCCCTGGGTCCCGACCGCCTCGCCGTCTTCAGCTACGCCCACGTGCCCTGGCTGAAGCCCGCCCAGCGCATTCTCGAGCGCGACCGCGCCCTCCCCACCCCCGAGGCCAAGCTGGGCCTCTTCCTGCTCGCGCTCCGCCGCCTCACCGCCGCCGGCTACGTCCACATCGGCATGGACCACTTCGCCCGGCCCGACGACGAGCTCGCCGTCGCCCAACGCTCCGGCCGGCTCCAGCGGAACTTCCAAGGCTACAGCACCCGCGCGGGCGCCTCCATCCATGCCTTCGGCCTCTCCTCCATTTCCCAAACCGCGCGCAGCTACCGGCAAAACACCCGCGACCTCGACGCCTACCACGCCGCCGTCACCGCCGGCCGGCCGCCCATCGAGCGCGGGCTGATCCTCTCGGACGAGGACGTGCGTCGCCGCGAGATCATCGTGCGCCTGATGTGCGACCGCCGGCTGGATTTCGCCGCCCTCTCCGCGCGCCTCGGAGTCGACTTTGCCCAAACCTACGCGACCGAAATCGCCTCCCTCGCCGACCTTGTCGCCGACGGTCTGCTCGCACCCGTGCCCGGTGGTTACGACGTCACACCCACCGGCGCACTGCTCATCCGTGTCATCGCGATGCGTTTCGACGCCTACCTCGGCGCCGGAGGACCGGCGCGATACTCGCGCACGGTCTGAATTCGGAGGGGCAAACGACCGCGAAAGGGGCGTGGCGGGCGACTCAATTCTGAGCCTTTAACCAATCGATAAAGGAATTGTAGAGCGGATAAAACAACACGTCATCCCCGATGCCTTTCCACATGTAATCGATCGGCAACTCGGACTCGAAGACGACCGATGCGGTGTCGGCGGCATAGACCTTGAACTTGAAAAACGCTTTGTTGTCCTCGCGCCGGATCTCGGGTTTCAGCACCAGAAACGGTTTGTAGTTTTCCGCCGCTCGTTTCCAGGCGATAAGCCCGGACACATCGGAAATGCCGTCGGCCCGGTTTTCCTTGATCAACTTTTCCTCGAGTTGCTCCTTGGAAAGAACCTCCTTAAAAAATTTTAAATTAACCGTTTGTGTAACAATGAACTCATCGGCGAGGACGAGGATGAAGTCCTTGTATCGGGCGATCTCGATTTTCTCGTTCTTCAACACGTTGGGTTTCGATTCCCCGTAGATGGACGATGTCTTGATGCGGCCGGTGGCCGGATCGATAGCCTTGGGTTTGGCGACCGAGCCACAGCCGGTGAGAAACAAGGCGCCAAGAGCGGTCAGCAGAAGCGGGCCAAACTTATTCATGTGATTTGAGGGAGAATAGGAAGTGGGATAAGGGCGGAGAAAGATTACTTGGCCAACTCCTGCAAGTCCTCCGGCAGGAAATCGAAACGCGCCACCTGATCGACGGTCAGAGGGACCTTGAGCAGGCCCAGATCGGTGAGGATCGCGATTTGTTCGGCGATGCGTTTGCGCGAGATCAGGCCCAGGCGTTCGCCCTTGGCGGGATCGCCGTCGGCGGTCCCGTGGGCCAGCATGGTCTCGCGGGCGAACTTCAGCAGCTCGGGCGTGTTTTGCGCGTAGTCCTTCGCGATCAGCGCGTCGCCGGGCGCGGGATCGCCGCGCAGGTAATCCTCCCAGCCGCGGATCGAGGCCCGCACAAAGGCCCGCGCGACCTCCGGATGGGCCGCGACGTAGGCGGTGTTGCCGAAAACGGTGCGATACGGGTCGTAACCCGAATCGGAGATGAGCAGGAAGCGGATCGGCACCTTCAACTGGGCGAAGATAAACGGCTCGTTGGTGAGAAACGCCTGCTGGATGAACGTCTTGTCCGCGAGAAACGCGCCCTGGCCGTAGTTCACCGGGATGCTGTTGATGCGGATGCCGAATTTTTTCTCGACGTAGGTCTGCCAGGCCGAACCCGTCTCCATCATGATGGTGCGGCCATCAAGATCGGCGAACCCGCGCACCGGGCTGGAGTCGTGCACCACGATGATCTGCGGGTCGTGCTCGAGCTGCGCGCAGAGGTTGATGACCGGCAGTTTTTCCTGGATGGCGAGGATCACGTCGTCGCTGCGGCTGAGCGCGAATTGCACCTGGCCGGTGGCGACTTTTTGCACCGGAAACGCCCCCGGCCCGCCTTGCTGGATGGTCACGTCCAGGCCCGCCTCGCGGTAAAAGCCCTTCGCCAGCGCTTGGTAGTAACCGCCGTGGTCGGCCTCGGCATACCAGTTCGATTGGAAGATCACCGGCACCAGGGCGGGTTTGGCGCCTTCCGAAGCGGTGCCGGGCTGACCGGCCGTCTCTTTTTTGCCGCAGCCGATCATCGCCGCGAAACCCGGGAGGAGCAGGGCAAAAACAAGGGTGCGGATGCGACGGGGCTTCATGCCTCGGTCGAATGCAGGCACGATGCCAAGCCCGGGCACGTTTCCTGCCACGGCGTTCGACACCATGGGCAACGCTGATCACTCCGCCGCCGACCTCGATTTTCTTCGCCGCGCGATCCGGCGCGCCGAACGGGCGCGCGCCGAGGGCCACCATCCTTTCGGCGCCCTCGTGGTGGACGAAAGCGGGGCGGTCGTGGCCGAGGCGGGTAACGACTCTCAGCCCCCGCACGGCGATCCCACCCGCCACGCCGAACTGGTCGCGGTGGCCGCCGCCGCGCGCGCGATCCCACCGGAACGCCTCGCCCGCTGCACCCTCTACACCAGCGACGAGCCGTGCTGCATGTGCGCGGGGGCGGTCTACTGGTGCGGCCTCGGCCGCGTGGTCTACGCCTTGTCCGAGGAGAGCCTGCTCCGCCTGACCGGCGACCATCCGGAAAACCCGACCTTTTCCCTTCCCTGCCGCGAGGTGCTGGCGCGCGGCCAGCGCCACATCGAAATCATCGGTCCCGCGCTGGAAGCGGAGGCTGCGCGCGGTCACGCAGGCTTCTGGCGCTGACGTCGGCCTATCTGCTCAACCGAGCAAGGGGCGCGCGCGGCAACAGAGTTGCAGGGCCACGCCCCAAGGGTCGCGCAACATGTAGAGTTTGGAGCCGTCCGGCGGCAGCACGGCCTCGACAAAGATGGCCCCCGCCGCAAGCAGACGCGCGCGGTCGGCGTCGGCGTCCGCGCTCTCGAAGGCGAGGTGGAGCACCAGATGATGCATCTCCGCGTAGGCCGGCACCGGCGCGGCGGGATTGCGGTAAATCTCGATGACCCCGCCGCGCGCGTCGGCGAGGAAATGGGTCTGGTTCGCCTCGGGCAGATGGCGCACCACGATCAGGCCGAGGTGGGTTTGATACCAGGCGGCGAAAGCGACGGGATCGGGGACGTTGAGCGCGAAGTGTTCGAGGAGCATGGACTCAGCGCGGCAGACCCCGCCCTCGACGACGAGCCTCCATTGCCATCGACCGTTAACCGACGTCAAAAAACCGGCGCAACGCTTCCTCCAACGACCAGTGCGCGCCCCGCGCCCGGGCCGCGCCGTAGTAGCGCAGGAAGGGCACCACCTGATGCGTGCCAGTCTCCATTTCCCGGTAGAACAAACGCCCCAGCGGCCCCGCTTGGTCGAGGTAGCCGCTGTCGCGAAACCGGCGCAGGGTGAGCCCGAGATCGTAGCGCACCGCGCGGTGGCGGACCTGCCAGTCCCCGGCGCGTCGCTCGAGCAGGAGAAACTGCGCCGCCGGGTTGCCGTCCTGGGGCAAGCCGACGCTGCCGGTGGTGACGATGCGCCGGCCGGCCCACTCGCGGGTCGAGCAGACGTGGTTGTGGCCGCGCACGATGAGCTTCACCGCCGGATCGAGGCCGGGAAACATCGGGTCGATCTGGGCGTCGGGCGTGTAGGGGAAAATGGAATCGTTGTCGCCGCGCAGGGAGGCGTGGACGACGAGCAGATCCGGCCAGGCCGGGTCGGCCCAGGTCGGCGGCAGGGCGGCCAGCTCGGCCAGTTCGGTCACGTTCAATTCGGCCCGCGCCACCCGCAAAGGCGCGAATTGGGGTGAACTCCAGGCCGGGTCGGCGCGCGGCGTGCCGTAGTCGAAAAGGTAACGCTCGTGGTTGCCGCGTATCACCGGGCAGCGCAGAGCGCGCACGCGCCGCCAGCACGCGCCGGAGTCGGGTCCGCCGTCCACCACGTCCCCCGCCACGACGGTGAGATCGGGCGCGAGCGTCGCGATCTCGGCCAGGGCGGCCTCGAGCGCGGCGAGGTTGCCGTGGATGTCGGCGAGAAGGGCGATGCGCATGCCCGCAACAAACACGGCCCCGGCCCGGTAGGCCAAGCGTCAAACGCCCGAGATACCGGCTAGCGCGAGGGTCGGGGGCCGCCTTTTAGAAGTTTGATCGCACGCTGGCGCTCGCTCTCGGTGAAGTCGACCAGTTCGCGGACTATCTCAACCGCCTCGTCCGTAGCCACGCCCGCGGCGACATAAGCCTCGGCTTCCGCCCATTTTTTGCTGCGGATGGCCGAGGCAAGACGCCAGTCATAGTCGGTAAAAGTCCCTGACCTCGGCTCCAACGGCACCAAAAGACGAATGAGCGCCGGCCAGTAGACGTCATACTGTTCCGCAGACATACCCCTCGGCTGAAAGCGTCCCATGTAGAGGTAATCCAAGGTCGCGGGGTCGTCTTCATAACGTTCCAACGGATGGATCTTGGGGTCGGCGCCCTTCGCCAGCAGGTGGCGCACAAAGTCGAGGTTGCCGGTCTCGATCGCCCGGAGCAACGGCGTCCACGTGGCCGCACGGTAGTTGACGTTCCCGCCTTGGGCCAAATGGGCGTCCGCGCGCGCGCGCCAGTTTTGCCGGTCGGCGAAGATAGCGGGCCAGAGCTCGGCGTCATCCAAGGCGCGCGACCCGCTGGCCTGCAGCACATCCTCCAGCGCGGCCTTGAACACGGGGTCTTCCGCCAAAGCCAACACGCGGTCGTCCCGCTCGCCGCGATCAAGCAGGAGCCGGGCGCATTTCCAGGCCTTGTTGCGAGCGGCGACCATGAGCGGCGTGTCCCCGTTGTCCCGCGCGTAACTCCAAGGCGCGCCGCGGCCGAGTAGAAAAGCGAGCGAGTCGGCGTGATCCTTCACGAACGTCGCCTCGAGCGGACCCATGGCGTAGCCGTTGACATCCACATGGTCGGCCAGACCCGCGCCGGCCTCGACCAGCAATCTAACCGGTTCGACCGAATTGGAATGCATCGCGGCGCTGACCACGACCGGCATGCCGTTGGCATCTCGCGCGGAAGGATTGGCGCCGGCGGACAGGAGCATGCGGACGGCTTCGGAATCGCCCCGCGAGGACGCCGCGATGAGGGGCGGATAAACCTTTCCGTCGGCCGCGCCATCGGGCCTCGCCTTTCGGGCCAGAAGGACGCGCATGATCTCGTGGCGCCCCAGGAAAGCGGCGTAGACAAGCGGCGTCTGGCCGCTGGCGGCGGGGACGTCGATGGCGGCCCCGGCCTCGATCAGCCGCAGGGCGAGATCGTCGGCCGACACCTCGATGGCATGGTGCAGGAGGGTTTTTCCCTTCGGATCCCGGTAAGCCAGGAGGTCCGGGGTCAGCGGCGTCGCCGCCAGGAAGGCCTTATCGACGCGATGGATGGCGGCGACGTAATCCGCGCCGTCGGGACCGCCGTTCGCGACCGCGGAGGATTGACCTCCGAGGGCGCGCAACATGGCGGGATCGTTGGCCGCGTAGTCCCCGACCGAACGGCCATTCACCCGCCCCGCGCGCAAATCCGCCCCGCCCGCAACCAGGATCGAAACGACTTCGGGCCAGCCGCGCTCGACCGCGAGCGAGAGCGGCGTGCGCCCATCGACGCGCAGATCGTTGATTCCCGGGGCGGTGTTTTTTCCGGGCGCGTGGATCGACGCGAGCACGCGAAGGCGCTGGAGCTCGACAGGCTCGATTCTTTCTCCGAAAGGCGACGCCGCGGCGGAAGGGGTCCTCGGCTGCGCTTGGGGCGAGGCCGCGGCCCCCGGATCGACGGTCGTCGAAGCCCCGGACCGGTTCCGTTCCTGAAATCTTTTCTGCATTTCGGCGTGCCTGATTTCCATTTGTTTTCGGAACTCCTGCGTGCGCTCGACCGCCGTGCGTTGCTGCGGCGACAGATCGCCGCCGGCACGGACCGGAGGTGGCATGGCGGGCAGGGTTCCATTCCGCGTTTCCGGCCGGTGCGTAGCTTCGGCATGGGCGTTCGCCGCACCCCCGGGCCGGGTCCGTTCTCCGGCGTTTTTCTGAATCTCAGAGCGCCGAAGATTCATGTCGCCCCAAGGAGCATAAGCCTCGAGCAGGTTGAAAAAACCTTCACCCGGCACGAAGACGGCTCCCGCTTCGATCAACTTGCGCACCAGGGCCTCGTCCCAGTGGCGCAAGGCCAGACCAAGGGCCGAAGGGGTTTCGCTGAAGTAGGCCGGACGCCAGGAGGTCGGCACCACTCCCTCCTTCTCCAGCAGCCGGAGCGCAAAGCGGGTTTCACCGCTTTCGGCGGCGGTATAAAGGGCCGCCATGCCCACCGTGGTCGTATCCAGGTCGCCCTTCCAAAACTTATCACAAAGACCCGGCCGCGCCTCGAGCATGGCTTCGGCGTATTCGGTATGGCCGGACGCGATGGAG
>JAIXVP010000112.1 GCA_027482905.1 Opitutaceae bacterium | reverse complement strand
GTCGAGCAGCTCGGGCGCGGGGGGATTATGGGCCATGCGCACCGCGTTGCACCCCATCTCGCGCAACAACTCCAGTTGGCGTCGCGCGGCACGGACGTTGAAGGCCGCGCCGAGTGCGCCAAGATCATGGTGCTGATTCACCCCCTGGATGCGGATAGGTTCGCCGTTCACGTGGAGACCGGTCTGCGGATCGAAATCCAGCGCGCGAATCCCGAAAGGCGTCTCGTGGCGATCCACCTCCCGTCCCGACTGCTCCAGCGTCGTGATCGCCACATAACGGTGCGGCGATTGCGTTGGAGGCGGCCCCCAAAGGCGGGGCCGGGCAAGCGCCAGCGACAGGTTCGCCGTCTTTGCGCCGCCGGGGGGGATGACGACCCGGGTTGGGGCGAAGGAGGCCACCACCGCATCCGACGCTCGTCCGTCGGGATTCAAAACATGGAGGCGGGTGGTGATGCCGACCTCGGCGGCCCGCGCCGCATCATTGCGCACCGTCACGGAGATATCGACCGTCGCGGAGTGTTCGGAGACTTCGCGCGTGCTGACAAAAGTTCCCCACGTGCCCACGTGGACGGGCGAACACTTCGTCAGCCAGACATTACGATAGAGGCCGCCCCCGGGATACCAGCGCGACGAATAGGGCGGATTGTCCAAACGAATGGCCAACTGGTTATCGCCGCCAACCACCACATACGGGGTCAGATCCAGACTCCAGCTGGAGTATCCATAGGGCCACCCCCCGACCAGTCGGCCGTTGCACCAAACCATGGCGTAGGACATGGCCCCATCGATTTCGAGTCGCACCACGCGACCGGCGTCCGCCGGAGGCAGGTGAAAATTCTTCCGATACCAGCCCACTTGGCCGCTGGGCAATCGCCCCATGCCTCCGCCCGGCCCGTTTTGGCTGAACGGTCCCTCGATGGCCCAATCGTGGGGGAGATCGAGTTTCCGCCAATCGCCGTCCTGGAAATCGCCGCGCGTATAAGAGACGTTGATCGCGGGCTCGGCGGCTGGCCGCACCGACCATTTGGCCGGATCGGCGATGAACGGGTTGGCGGTGGGAAGTATCCAGGGCTTCAACACCTCCAGGCCGGAGCCGGAAACCGACTCCGCCTCGGTGGGCATGGCGTCGGCGGGGCGGTCGTCGTTTTCGTCCCGCGGAACGGGGCGGACGTCGTAGCGCAGGCGCCCGGCGATATCCTCGGGATCCTTGGTCTTGAAGCGCCAGCCGGCGTTGAAGGGGATACGCTCGCGACCGACCGCGGTTTCCCGCCGCGCGTGGACGCCGACGACCGCCCCGGTGAAATGCAGGCCTCCGCCCGCCGCCGCCACCGTGATCGGCTTGGTATCGAAATCGTCGCCGAGCGCGCTCCACTTTCCGCCGTCGCAGGCATAGGCGAAGCGGGTCGTCCCGGCCTCGACCTGGATGCGCAATGAAACCCGGCGCGGATGCGCGGGAAGCGGCCAGGCGGCCAGTTGTTTGGGCGAGCCGCCATCAGCCAGTTCCAAGGCGGCCAACAGGCCGCGCTGGGCGCGGCGAACCGACAGGTAGTAATGGTTCTTCTCGGACTGGAAAAAGACCAAGCCCGCCGATACGCCGGCCGATTCGGGAACATCCAAGGTGGCCTCCGCGGTGAAGCGGGCGTGTTGCACCCGACGCGCCAGAAACGACGGATTCTCCGTTCCGGAGAGAGCCGCCGACCTCGGCGAGAGCACCAGCCTTTCCGCCCGGGGATCGATGCGCCACCAGGGCTCCGATGGCGCGCGCAACATCAGCCAAGACGGGTCGAGCGCAGGACGGTCAAAGGCCGCCCGCCATGTGCCGTCCGCTCTCAAATCGATCGTTTGCCCCGATCGCGTGGCCGGCCCGGATCCGTTCAAGGGCACGCGTGCTCCTGCCGGAAGTATGACCGGCCAATCGTCGGCCGTCCAAGTCACCGGCAACAAAAACGTTTCCCGTCCGGTGGTGTGATATCGGCCTTCCGAATACGGACGACAGCCGAGGAAAACCGCCCACCAGCGACCGTCCGGACCAGCCTCGAGATCGGCATGCCCGGTGCAGGTGACGGCGCCGATCGCGTCGGACGCGAGATCGCGTTGCGTAAGTATGGGATTGCCCGACCACGATTCGTAAGGTCCTACCACCGACCGGCTGCGCAGGATGACCTGGGAATGATTTTCTCCGGTTCCACCCTCCGCGCAGGTCAGGTAATACCAATCCCCGCGGCGATAAATATGCGGTCCCTCTATCCATACCGGTTTTTTCGCTATATCGCTGCCTCCGTCGACCAGCAGACGGGGCTCGCCGACGACCTTTTGCGAGGATAGATCGAACTCCCGCAACCAGACCGCGCGATGACCATCATAAAGCGGACGATCACCGGGCGGCCCGCCGTTGTGCACCAGCCATGCCCGACCGTCGGTATCGAAAAACAAGGACGGATCGATACCGTCGAACTTCAACCAAACTGGATCCGACCAGGGCCCGGCCGGGTTCCGGGAGGTCACGACATAATTGCCGCCTCCGTCGACCATGGTGCAGACCACGTAAAACACGCCGTCGTGGAACGAGATCGAAGGCGCGAACAATCCGCGCGTGACCCCGATGCCCCGGTAGTCGAGCTGTTCCGGACGGTCGATGGCGTGACCGACCAACTTCCAATTCACGAGATCCCGGCTGTGCGATATCGGCAGTCCCGGAAAATACGCGAAGGTCGAGTTAACCATGTAGTAATCTTCCCCCACTCTACAGATGCTTGGATCGGGGAAAAACCCGGCGAGCACGGGATTGCGATATTGCCCCGGCGCCAGCGGAACGGCGTCCGGTTCGGCGCCTCCCGCATAGCTGAACGCGGAAAAGCGCACCTCCTCCCCGCTCCCGCGCGGGACTACGCCGGTCTTGGCATGTCCCGGGAGCGGAGAATCGAAAATCTGAAATCTTCCGCTGGCTTGCAGGAGTCCAAGCATGGTGAGCAAGCCGTTGTAATACCGCCAGCGCCCGGATGGCGTCGGTGAATCCCAAAGGCGTCGCACAAAAGGACGCGCGAGCTCCGGGTCGGTGGCCGCAACCCCCGCCGCCGCCGCCATCGCGATCAAGCCGGAAGACTGGTTTTTCCCCACCGGTGTCCCATCCAGCTTGTAGCGATCCACCAGTTGGTCTCCCCTGGAGCCCAGAAACCGTAGCACGCGATCCGTGCGCTCGACCGACCATGCGTCGCCGCCGCCCCATGCGTGATCGAGCGCGACAAAAGCCAGGGTGCGCCAGGCATCGAACGCGAACTCGTCGCGCCCGGAACCAAAATGAAGGTCCGCGTAGGGTCGCCCGTCAAAATGGGCATACTCCGACATGAGCCCGGTGACGGGATCCGCGTTTCTGCGCCAGAACGTCCGGCTGGTCCTCGCGGCCTCGGCCCAAAACATACGATCATCGGCATCCTCGGCCCAACGCGCCCATAACTCGTAAAACGCCGGCTGGTGATAGGAGGGGTCGGTTATCGTGGCCGCACGGCCGATGGGGCAGAAGGTCACCTGCCGATGTTCCCGATCAAAGATCGCCGTGCTCATCCGATCGGGGCTGGACGTCTTGTGCAGCATCTCCCGAAGCAATCCTTGCGCTTCACGCGAATAGGCGAAGATCCCCGTCCCGTCGCCCCAGCGGTGCGCGGCGAAGAACAACGCGGTGACGATCCAAACCTCGCCGTCACTGGCCGAGACGCCGTCGCCGATCGCGCTGCCATCATAGTTGCGCTGCCAATCAAAGTAGCCGGCCCGCGGTCCGCTTTTGTGCCGCATGTGGGTGTGCACCCACTTCCACAGCCGATCAAACTCCTCCCGCCGGTCCAGCTGGACGGCGATCATCATCCCGTAGGACATGCCCTCGGATCGCACGTCGCGGCTGCCGACGTCGGCTATATACGCGGTGGCGTCCGGGGCGGTGAAATACAGCCTGAGGTTCTCGGGGTCGCCTTCCGTATACTCCCGCCAGGTCGCCTCGATGCGTGCCGTGGTCTCGGCTTCGGTTTTGCCCAGCAGTTCCCGGAACAGATTCCGCGGGGAACCGGCGACGGCCGAAGCGGCCATGAAACAAAACACTAAAAGGAGAAACGACCGAGAGACAGGACGACGAGGCATGGGGTTCAGGAGACGGTGGTGTAGCGGGCGCGACGCTCGGCGAGTTCGCGCCCGATCTGTTGATTCAACTCCTTCGTGATCGGGTAACGCAACAGGGCGAATACCGCCAGCGCGATGAAGCCGGCGGGATAGACCGCCACGGTCATGCGAATCCCGAGCAGGCTCGCGGCGGCGGTTTCCATGCCCGCCGCGAAACCGTGCGCCGCCAGAACTTGACCGCCTATGAACCCGCCGACCCCAAGGCCCGCCTTCAGCGCGAAGACCACGCCCGCAAAGACAAAACCCGTGGCGCGGCGGCGGTTTTTCCACTCACCATAATCCGCCGCGTCGGCGATCATCGACCAAAGCAGGGGAATGGTCGGGCCGTAGGCCGCCGACCAGACAAGCCCCTGCGCCAATTGCTGGCCGATCGCATCGCCCGGGATGAGAAAAAGCCAGAGCGTCGCCGCGCCGGTCACCCCGAGGCACACCGTGAAAACGCCGCGTTTGCCGAATCGCTCGGAGAGCGGCTTCGAGGCGAGCACGCCCAGTATGGTCACCACGCTTCCCAGCATGCTGAAGAGGCCGAAACCGACCGCCTGGACGTTGGACAAATCAGGTTTCACCAGATAACCCACGGAATCCAACAAACGCTGGAATCCCGTCGGCGCACCGGGTGAGGACTGAACGAAACCGAGCGCGGAAACAAACCTGCCCAAGGCATCGTGATCGACGACATACTGGATGAACAACGGCAAGGAACCACCTCTCACCGCCAGCATGACGAAGATGGCCAGCGTGGCCAGAAAGAGCACCACCCACGGCCGGTTCGAAAAGGCGTCGAGCAAATCCTGCTTCACCGAGCTCTTCTGCTCCGGGTCGGGCTGCACGCGTTCCTTCACGGAAAAAAAGGTTATCAGGAAAAAGACGACGCTCACCGCCGCGTAGACGCCCATCGTGATCGACCACCCCTTCGCGTCGTCGCCACCGCCGAACTTCTCCACCAGGGGCCAGGTAAGACCCGAGACGACAAAGCCCACCGCCATGACCGCGAAAAACCGGTAGGTGGACAAACTGGTGCGCTCGTTGCCGTCTCCCGTCATCACGCCATTCAGCGCGCAATAGGGCACGTTGTTCATGGTATAGACGGTCATGAGCGCAAGATAGCCGACCCAAGCGTAAAGCAATTTCCCCTGCGGCCCCAGATCCGGGGTGGTGAAAACCGCCCAAAAAACCAACGCGAAGGGGAGCGCCGACCACAAAAGCCAGGGACGAAAACGCCCCCACCGCGACTTCGTGCGATCCGCGATCACACCCATCAGCGGATCCACGAAAGCGTCGAATAAACGCCCGATCAGAAACAGCCAGCTCGCGGCGGTCACGGTTATGCCAAAGACCTTCGAGTAAAAGGTCATCTGGAACACCATGAGCGTCTGAAAAACAAAATTGGCGCCCGCGTCCCCCAGTGCGTAGCCGATCTTTTCGCGGCAAGACAGACGTGAAGCGGGCGGAACTGATTCTCTCATGATGGGGGTTGGGGAAAACCGACGAATGGTCGGGAAGCCACCGACCCACAGACGGGATACGCTCAACATCCGCAGCGCGGGCGCTCCTTCAATCGAGGTCGAGTGCTAACAATAGACCAACGCGACCGCGAATGTCCGCCTCCGGTCCGCGACACCGATCTCGTCGACGCCGCGTTCATTCAATTGTTAGACTGAGCGTCGCTTTGACGAACACTCCGATGAAGCGTAATTCGCCAGCGAGTTAATGAGATCTCAAGACTCCCCGCTAATCACCCATCTTTACACGGCGGACCCGTCCGCTCATGTCTTCGAGGGGAAGCTCTACGTTTATCCATCGCATGACCGCGAGACGGATCAGCCGGACAACGACCTGGGGGATCAATACGACATGGTCGACTACCATGTCTTCTCCATGGAGGATATGCACGGACCGGTGACCGACCACGGCATGGTTTTGTCGCTCTCGGATGTTCCGTGGGCCGGCAAACAGCTCTGGGCGCCGGACGCGGCCTGCAAGAACGGCCGCTACTACCTTTACTTTCCCGCACGGGACAAGGCCGGGGTGTTTCGAATCGGCGTCGCGGTGAGCGACCGGCCCTTCGGTCCCTTCAAGGCCGAACCGGAACCGATAAATGAAAGCTACAGCATCGACCCGTGCAGCTTCGTGGACACCGATGGACGGGCCTACCTTTGCTTCGGCGGGCTCTGGGGAGGTCAACTTCAGAACTGGCGCGGTCCCCGCTTCGACTCCGAAGGCCGGGAACCGGCCGGCTCCGAGCCGGCGCTTTCCCCGCGTATCGCCGAGCTGGGACCGGATATGAAGTCCTTCGTCGGTCCGGTCCGGGAACTTCAAATTCTAGACGAACAAGGACGCCCGCTGCGCGCCGCCGACCACGAACGTCGCTTCTTCGAGGCCGCCTGGATGCACAAACGAGACGGCATCTACTATTTCTCCTACTCCACCGGGAACACCCACCTTGTGGTCTACGCGACCTCCGACAACCCGTTCGGCCCCTTCGTTTACGCCGGCAAACTGCTGGATCCCGTGCTCGGTTGGACCACCCACCACTCCATCGTCGAGTTTAAGGGCAAATGGTTTTTGTTCCACCACGACTCGTCTCTCTCCGGCGGCTCCAACCACCTGCGTTGCGTCAAATTCAAGGAAATCGTCTATGACCAGGACGGCCGGATGCGCGTGCTGATGCCAGCCCCCGCCGCGTGCGAGACCTGAGCCGGGCTTCGCGAAGCGGGTCAAGGCCGGCCAAAGCCTTCCCGGGGCTCCGGCCAAAGACACCGGATGGTTTTTAGGCTAATATTAGACTTGCGACGCCCGGGCGGGCGAATCACGGTTACCCGATGTCCTTGCCCCGTCGGACCACCCTGGCCGACATAGCCCGCGCCGCCGGCGTGCATGTCACCACGGTTTCGCTTGCCCTTCGTAACCACCCCAGATTGCCGGAGACCACCAAGGCGCGCCTGCGCGCCCTGGCCGAAGAAATGGGCTACGCCCCGGACCCCATGCTCAGGGCGCTGGTCAGCTACCGCTCGCGCAGCACCGTTCGCCGCCAGATACCCACCCTCGCCTACCTGACCAACTGGGCTACGCGCTGGGGATGGAAAAAAACCACCGCGCATCCGGAGTTCTTTATCGGGGCGGAGAAAAAAGCGCGGGAACTCGGCTTCAAACTCGATCACTTCTGGCTTCGGGAACCCGGCCTAACGCAAGGGCGCCTGAGCGGTATCCTCAACGCCCGCGGCATCACCGGACTCATCGTGGCGTCGCATGGGCGGGAAATGGGGGACGCCCTGCAACTTGAATGGCCGAAATTCAGCGCGGTCAAAATCGACTACTTTCCCCACCAACCTATCCTGCACAACGTCACCAATCACCAATGTGATATCGTGCGTCTTGCGGTCCAGAGGGTCGTGGCCGCCGGCTACAAGCGCATAGGTTTTGTCATGCACCGCGGCTGGGATCACGCCGTCGATCATTATTGGACGGCGGGCTTTCTCTGCGAGCAACAGCACCTGCACGAGGCGGATCGCGTCCCCGCCCACATCTTTCCCTCCCCCCGGCCGATGGAGGCCTGGCTGAACGAGCACAACGCCCCGGTGACCGTCGACGCGGCCGAGTTTCGGCTTTGGTTCGAACGCCATCGCCCAGAGGTGATCGTGAGCAAGGCTGCCTTTGTCCTGCCGGTGCTGAAGGCGATGGGCCTCCGGGTGCCCAGAGACGTGGCTTTCGTCGACATTTTCCTGAACGAGACCGATGGCGCCATCGCCGGCGTGCGGCAAAACCACGAAACCGTGGGCGCCCTGTCCGTCGAAATCCTGGCCAGCCAGCTTCAACACAACAAATATGGCGTGCCGGAAATCCCGACCACGACCTTTGTCGAGGGCACCTGGTTCGCGGGCGCCACCTGCCCGCCTCGAACCTGAGCGCGTCAAGTGCGCCCGGTCGGATCGCCCGTGCCGTGGGAAGGCGTCGGACCCGATTAGATCTATTGTTAGACTAGCGGGCGGTTCGACTCGTCGGCGCGAACCCCGTTTACACGTTCCCAGTTGCTTCGTTCTGCGGCGCCATCGTCCCGATTTGCGTTGCCCCTCCCCTCTTCCCCCCGTCTGCACCGAATAAATCGGCGGACCCACTCCTTCCCATATCCCTAAGCCCCATGAATCGTCCCCAAACGCTCGTCCCCTCCACGCCCGGCTTCTCCCGCGCTCGTTTCACTCTGCTCGCCGCGCTCGCCTTGCTGGCGGCGGAAAACGCCCGCGCCGCAAACGGCACCTGGTCCGGTTCCGGCTCCCCGCTCGCGTGGGATGACGCCGTAAACTGGTCCGGTGCGGTGATAGCGGACGGGGCCGGCTTCACCGCCGATTTCGGCGCGGCGGACATCAGCCTCTACACGGTGGTCAATCTCAATAGTTCCCGAACCATCGGGAATTTGATATTCGGCGACAGCAACCTGGCGACGCCGGGTAGCTGGAACATCGGCAACAATGGCGTATCGGCGAACGTCCTCACCCTCTCCGGCACCGCCCCCACCATCACCGTGCCGGATCTGGGCAGCGGTCAAAACGTTTCCATCTCCGCGAACATCGCTGGATCCGGCGGCCTGACCAAGGCCGGTGCCGGCGCCCTCATATCCTTCGGAGGCAAGACCTATACCGGCGACACCCTTGTGAATGCCGGCTCTTTCGTCACCACGAACGTGATCCCCGGCGGCACCGACACCGCCCGCACGGCGTTGACCATCGCCACCGGCGCCACCTTGGAGTTCCGCGCCATCTACGGAGACATTCCCATCCGCCCCTCCACCATCACCGGCGGAGGAACGATCCTGAAAACCGGCACCGGCATGCTCACCTACGCCGGAGCCCTGGGAGGAGCCACCGGAAACAACTCGCTCAGTCTGTCGAGCGGAGGCGTCATAGATGTTCGCGAGGGCACCTTCCGCCTTGGAAACTACAATTCGCAGGCCAACTCCATGGCCGGTAATCTGGCCGCCGTGCTCGTCGCCGCCGGCGCCACGCTGAATATTGACTCGACCAACGCCGTCTTCGGCAGCCTCGCCGGAGCCGGCACCGTGACCGGAGGCTATTACGGTCCGCGCACGCTGACCGTCGGCACGGACAACACGGACACCACTTTTTCCGGTGCGTTCGCCACCAACGCCACTCTCTACAACGCCGACTCCAGCCCGAGCCTCGTCAAGACGGGCGAAGGCTCCCTCACGCTCACAGGATCGGCCAATATCCGTTCCACCTCGGGCAACGACGTGCTTCGCGTCACCGGCGGCACCGTTGCGAAGCCAAGCACCCTCAATCTCAACTTCACGGCCGCCAGCGCCATCGGCTATATCATCTCCGGCGCGAACGGAGGCAACGCTAACCTGGCCCCCGTCTCGACCGACAACGTCGTGGTCGACCACTCCGCCGGCACCCTGGCGGTCTCGCAGCTCAATATCGGCAATGTCGGCACGGCCACCTACACCGCCCGCGGCACCGCCCAGATCGACGCGTTCACCTTCACCCTCGGTTTCACCGGCCCTACCACCGGAACCGGAGCCGCCACCCTGAACATCGCGGACAGCGCGCAGATCCGCATCTTCTCCAATCGCAGCATTGTCATGGGACAATACTACGGTCGTCCGGTCACGGTGAACCAGACCGGAGGCTTCGTCGGTCTATACTCGGGCATAGCCACGACCCTTGGCGGAACCGGTTCGCTCGCGTTCAAAAGCGCCAACACGGCGGCCACCTACAACCTTTCCGGCGGCACCTTGTCCATCCCCGCGAT
>JAIXVP010000119.1 GCA_027482905.1 Opitutaceae bacterium | reverse complement strand
GCGCAGCAGGTCGGGGGCGAGTCCGTGGGTGGCGAGGCGGGCGCGGCCGGCCTCGGTGGTGACCAGGTCGTAGTGAGCCAGGTAGAGGAAGGGGCAGATGAGCGAGGTCGCGAGACCGAAGCTGGGGCCCTTGGCGAGGCGCAGGCGGTCGTAGAACGAGGCGATAGGCACGTCGCGGCGGAGCACGAAGGTGATCATGCTCCCGACGCTTTGCGGAGTGCGGGCGAGGGCGGAGTAGTTGAGCGCGGAGTCGGGATGACCGCTCCAGAAAACGGCGGCGATCTTGGGGTGGGTTTCGAGGAACGCGACCACGCGCGGGGAGGAGTGGTTTATCCGGGCGATCAGGGCGGGGGCGGCGTCGATCTGGACGGCGAGGCGGGCGACGTCGCGGGGATGGACGGCGGCGAGCCCGGCGGCGGCGGCGAGGGCGGGGCGGAGCGCGGGAGCGAGGGGCGAGGCGGGGTTGACGAGCACGGCGCCGAGGATGACGTCGCCCTCGGACGCGGTGTATTTGGTGAGTGAATTCACCACGAGGTCGGCGTGGGACAGGACGTCGACGTTCAGGGGCGAGGCGATGGTGGGGTCGAGCACGAGCGCGGCGCCGTGGGCGCGGCAGAGGGCGGCGAGGGCGGGCAGGGCGGGGGTCTGGATGAGGGGATTGGTCGGGATCTCGGCGAACACGCCCGCGATGCGTCCCTCGTGCGCGGCGAAGAGCCGGGCCAGGCCGTCGAGATCGAAGACGTCGGCGTGGTGCAGGTAATCCTCGGCCGGCGCGGCGGTGAACTTTTGCAGCAGGGCGATGGTGTCGAGGTAGAGCCAGCCGAGCTGGATCCAGCGGGTGCGGCCGCGCGGGGCCTGCACGGCGTTGACGGCTTGGAAGGCGGCGTAGGTGGCGGCCATGCCGCTGGGGACGAGGTGGACCTCGCTGGCGGTCAACCGGCGGTCGAAGGAACCGGCGACGCCGGCGCGGACGTGAGCGGAGGCGTCCTTGGGCGGGCCGGCGAATAGCGTCTCGGGCTCGGTGGCGGCGAGTTCGCCGCGCTCGACCAGCCAATCCTCGGCGGCGCGGGAGGAGGCGAAGGCGCCGGTGTGCTGGAGGTAGTGGCGGGCACGGCGGGAGAGCTCGGGGGGGATTTCGGCGGACAGGGCGATTGCGGTGAGATACGGGTTAAGCGGCAGGATTTCGCCTAGACCTCCGAGGTGGTCGCGCAAGGCGGCGGCCACGGCGGGGCCGGCGCAAAGCCAGAGTTCGCGGCCGGCGAGCATGGGTTCGGCGCGGCGGAGGACGTCGGCGACGCGGCGCAGCAGCGGGTGGACCACAAAGCGCGGGTAGCCGCTGGTGAGGTGGGCGGTGACGGCCGGGTCCTTTTCCTCGTAGCCGATCACGTCGCGCATCGTGGGCAGACTGCAGGAGACCGCGTGGAGGCGGTCGGGAATGCGTTGGCCGAGGGGACGGTGGACGAGAGCGGAGGCGGACATGGGCGGAGAGGTCGGAATCTCCGCCGGACGGGGGCGCGGGGCAAGGCCGGACGAAGGGGGGCGCCGCCAGTTAGGAAGGGACGACGAGGTTTCGTTTCTGTTACCTTTCGGGGGTAGTCATCGGTGTATCGAATTATTGCCTTGGCGGGTCGGAGCCCCGTTTCGGGTCCCGATTTCAACCTCAACCCAAAATCATGAAATTCGCGCACCTTGTCTCCGTGGGGCTCTTTGCCCTGATCGCCGCCGTTTCCCCGGCCCATGAAAAAGTCTACACCGCCTTTCTTTCGGGTCCGGCCGAGGCGCCGCCCAACGACTCCCTTGGAACCGGTTTCGCCACGGTGACCTTTGACCTAGATCTTTTCACCATGCGGATTCAGGCCAATTTTTCCGGACTTACCGGCAACGTGACCAACGCGCACATCCACGCGGCCACGGCCGTCGCCGGCGTGGGCACCGCCGGGGTCGCCACCCAGACGCCCACCTTCACCGGGTTTCCCGCGGGAGGCACCAGTGGAACCTATGATCACACCTTCGATATGACCTCGGCGGCTAGCTACAACGCCGCCTACATCACCGCCAACGGGGGCACCATCTCCACCGCGTTCGATGCGTTCGAGTTGGCGATGGATTCCGGAAAAGCCTATTTGAACATTCACAGCACCTACAAATCCGGCGGCGAGATCCGCGGATTTCTAACCCCCATCCCCGAGCCCAGCGCCTATGGGTTGTTCGCGGGCGTTGCGGGTCTGGCCTTCGTGATTTCGCGTCGGCGCCGGTAACCCCGGGTGATGTCCCCTTTCAGTCGCACGCGATCCGGGTGTCCGGATCGCGTTTTTTTCGTCCGGCGGGAGGGCTTCGAAGGGCAAAAATTGGGCGCCTCGCCCTCAGGCCGCGCGCTGTTCGAGGAGCTTGAAGCCGTCGATGCGTTCGCCGCCCGCCCGCCCGAGCAGCCGGCGGGCGTCGGCGGCGAGTTCGGTGTCGATCGCACAGACAAGATCGCGGGCGCCGAGCGCGCGTGCGCTCCGGGCGAAGGCGAGCAGGAGCGCGCCCACGGCCGCCGGGCCCTGCGGAGCGGAGGTCTCCCGCGCCAGGACCTCGAGGTAGGGCTGGCCTCCGACCAGCCGGGCGAGCAACACCGCGACGGGCGCCTCGGCGGGGCCGGCGATGAAGGATAGCCGGGGATCGAAGCCGTTCGGCATTTGATCGGCCAGGGCGACGCGGTCCGGCGAAAGCAGGCGGTGCCGTGCGCAGAGCGAGCGGGCTCCCGGCAGGGCGGCGGGCGCGAGGGGCGCCAAGGTCACCGGACGACGGGCGCGGGTGCGTCGGATGCCGGCCCCGCGTTTTTCCTCAAACCCCTCGAATGGGGCGCGCCACACCTCGTGGGATCGGGCGACGTGGAAGCCGCGGGCTTCGAGCCAGGCGGTGGCCGGGCCGGCGAGCGCAGCCTGGGATTCGCGAACGGGCAGGCGCAGCGAATCGGCGAAAGCGAGGGCGTCCCGGAGCAGGGCGGCGACGGACTCGTTTTCCGTTCCCCAGCCGGGCGCGAAGGCGAAATCGAGGCGTGCGGCGGCGTTTGCCCGCTCCGTCAGCAGGGCGGCGCCGACGACCCGCGCAAAGGGACCCGCGACGAGCACGCGCAGCCACCGACGGCGGGTTTCAGGGCGGGCGAGAATCGCCTGAAGGGCGGCCGGAAGGCGGCACAACTCCACCGCGCGAACCGCGCGCACGGTCCAGGAGCGGTGCGGATCGGTATTCGCCGGGGAAGCGATGAGCTGTTCCGGGCCGGAGACAAATGCGGCCCGGATCGCCGCGTATTCGGCCCGCAGGCGCTCGCGCTCGGCGGCGTGTTCGAGCAGATCGTCCCAAGCGGGGGCCGCTTCGGTCCGGATGGGCCGGCGCGCCCTCGGGCTTTCGCAGCGATCCAAATGCCGTCGAACCTCGCGGTGGAGCGTGGCGGAGGCGCGCCCGAGCGTGGGATCGGTCAGCAGCGGTTCGAGCAAGGCGAGGGCGCGGGCGGGCTCGCCGAGGCGGCGCAGGCACAATTCGGCCTCGATCAAGTTCGCCAACGGCGACGCGCCGGAGTGGTCGCGCAGGGTCGCGGCGGCGTCCTCGGCTTCCTCGCGCAGGCCGAGCTGCTGCAGACACTCGAAGAGCGAAAGCGCGCGGGCGGGGTCTTCGGGGTGCTGGAAAAAGGCGGGCGCGAGCAGGGGCAAGGCCTC
>JAIXVP010000356.1 GCA_027482905.1 Opitutaceae bacterium | reverse complement strand
GGCGGTTTCGTGCTGAATTCGGCGGAGAATTTCGGTCTGTTCTCTTAACCTGAATAGTGGCCGCAAAAGGGCGCAGAAGGCGCAAAAGCAGAAGGTTTGTTTTTGCGATTTTTGTGCCTTCTTGCGGCCATCCTTCGCTCGGATTGCCGTGGAATCGGGACCTGCCTTACAAAAACAGCAGGCGCAGTTCGGCGCCGGGGCGGGTGCGGGCGGCGGCGAGGTCCTGGACGTAGGCGAGGGCGTCCTCGTAGTCGCGGCGGCGGCGGGCGGTTTCGCGTTGCTCGGGCGGGAGCAGGGCGGCGCGGAGGTTGGTCACGAGCACGGTGGCCTCGGCGCAAGGGGCGAGGCGTTTCAGGCCGGACATCAGTTCGGCGCGGGCGAAGAGCGGCGTGGCGGAGGTGAGGGTGCTGAGGGCGTCCCAGTGGAAAAAGCCGTGGCCGGGCTCGCCCGCGAAAAACTTCTCCAGCAGGCGGGCGGCGGCGGCGTTGAAGGCGGCGTCGTAGCGGGCGGCGAACTCGGGGTGGGCGCGGGTCTGGTCGGCGAGCTCGGCCAGGCTGAAGGCGATGGCGTCGCGGATCTGGCCCGCGAGGTAGAGGTCGTCGCCGGTGAGGCGGGCGAAGAGGGCGTTGACGAAGTGCAGGCGGCGCAGCTCGTCGCGGGCGGCGGGGGCGTTCATCCGCGCTCAGGCGCCGGGCGCGGTCGGGGCGGGGCCGAGGTCCTTGATCTCGCTCACAAACTCGGCGACGTCACGGAATTCCTTGTAGACGCTGGCGAAGCGCACGTAGGCGACGTGGTCGATCTTGCGGAGCTGCTCCATCACGCCCTCGCCGATGGCGTGGCTGGGGATCTCGTTGTCGTGGCGGGCCTCGAGGATGTCCATCACGTCGTCGACCAGCATGCTGATGCGTTCGGCGTCGATCGGGCGTTTGTGGCAGGCGGCGCGGACCGAGCGGGTGAGTTTCTCGCGGTCGAAGTCCTCGCGGCGGCCGTCGTGTTTCAGGACGACCACGCCTTCGCGAACAAGGACCTCGGTGGTGGAGAAACGGTGGCCGCACTCCAGGCACTCGCGACGGCGGCGGATGGTGTTACCCTCGCGGCTGATGCGGGAGTCGGTGACCTTGTCGTCGATCGAAGTGCATTTCGGGCAGCGCATGGGGTCGGCTCAGCCGAGGGCGAGGAAGTTTTCCAGGATGCGCATGCCGCCCTCGGTGGCGATGGACTCGGGGTGGAACTGCACGCCCCAGATGGGCAACTCGCGGTGGCGCAGGCCCATGATCTCGCCCTCGGCGGTCTCGGCGGTGATGGCGAGGCAGGCGGGGAGGGTGGCGCGCTCGACCAGCAGGGAGTGGTAGCGGGTGGCGGCGAAGCCTTGGGGCATGCCGGCGAAGACGTCGGTGTTCTGGTGGAGGATGGGCGAGGTCTTGCCGTGCATCAGGCGGTCGGCGCGGACCACCCGGCCGCCGAAATAGTGGCCGATGGACTGGTGGCCGAGGCAGACGCCGAGGATGGGTTTCACGCCGGCGAAGGCGCCGATCAGTTCGAGCGACACGCCGGCCTCGGCGGGCGAGCAGGGGCCGGGGGAGATCAGCACGCGGTCGGGCTTGAGCGCGAGGGCCTCGGCGGGGGTGATCTGGTCGTTGCGGAAGACGCGCTGCGCCACTCCCAGCTGGCCGAAATACTGGACCAGGTTGAAGGTGAACGAGTCGTAGTTGTCGATGACGAGGAGCACGCGCGGAGGAGTTGGAGGGTGACAATGAGGCGACGAAGGCCCCGGGGGCAAGCGCGGGGGAGGGGTGCGGGGCCTGTGACGGAAGATTTCGTGAAACCGCGACGATTTGGGCGAGGGTGTATGGAGGTGCCCGGTTACACCGAGATGGATAGCCCCTGCGCTTGCCGTGCATGCCCGCCGACCCCGGCGCCAACACGCAGTTGCCAGCCGCGCCGTCGAAACCATTGTCCAAGCCATGAGCACCGTTGAGCAGATCGAGGCCGAGATCCGTCAACTTCCCCGCAAGCAGCGCCAGCAGGTCGCCGAGCGCTTGAACGCTCAGCTTTGGCCGAGCGGTTTTGGGCCGGAGGTGGAGCAGGTTTGGGCCGACACCGTGAAAGGTCGGCTCGACGACCTGGACAGCGGGCGCGTGCAAGGTGTGCCCGCCGCGCAGGTCTTCGCCCGCGCCCGTCGCGTGCTCGGCCGGCGGTGAAGAAACCCGCGATCTTCCACCCGGTGGCCGAGGCGGAGTTTTTGGCTGCGGTCGAATACTACGCCGGAAAATCCGGCGGATTGGGGGATCGTTTTTATGCGGAAATCCGCCGCCTGGTCACCGATATCGAGTCGGCACCTCGGCGGCATGGGCCGTGGCGACACGGCACGCGCCGCCATCGTGCCCGTCGTTTCCCTTACTTGGTGATCTTTGCGGAGCGTGCCGATCACCTGTGGTTGGTCGCGGTCGCCCACGTCAAGCAGCACCCTGATTACTGGCGCGAGCGCCTGCGGTGAACGTCCTGTTCGCCGGGCCGTTTGGGATCGGCCGCTCCGGGCCGGGCCGGCCGACCTTGAGGTGGCGCCCGAAGAGAACCCGGAAACAGGCTGGCCGGGCGGGGGGCTTCGTCGGCAGGATGCGCCCATGTTTGAAATCAACGGCACCATCAAAAAGGTTTTCGAGGAACAGACCTTCGGCAGCGGCTTCAACAAGCGCGAGTTCGTGCTCACCATCGAGTCCGGGCGCTTCCCCCAGGACATCAAGTTCGAGTGCGTGAAGGACAAGGTCGCCCTCGTCGCCGACCTCAAGCCCGGCGCCCAGGTGAAGGTCTTCTTCGACCTGCGCGGCCGCGAGTGGAAGGAAAGCTACTTCGTGAACCTCAACGCGTGGAAAATCGAGGCCGTCGGGGCGACCCCGGCCGCGCCCGCCCCGGAGGACGACGGCGCGCCGCTCTCCGAGCCGCCCGGTGAGACGGTGGACGACGACGTGCCGTTCTGAGCCGTTGGTTTGCCTCTCGGCCATGCTCCACGACGCGCACAACCATCTCCAGGACGAGACCGTCGCGCCGCATCTCGACCGCATCGCGGCCGTCTGGTCGGAGCTCGCCGGGGCGGGTGGAGAGATGGTGGTCAACGGCACCCATCCCGACGACTGGCCCCGGGTGGCGGCGTTGGCAGGGGCGCACGGCTTTGTGCGCCCGGCCTACGGGTTGCATCCGTGGGATGTCGGCGCGCCCCGGCCGGCCGATTGGCTCGCCCAGTTGGCGGCGCGGCTCGACGCCGACCCGCGCGCGAGCGTGGGCGAGATCGGGCTGGATCGCTGGATTCTCGACTCGGCCGCGCCGGACGACCCGCGACTCGGCGGGGTGCGCCGCGCGTCGATCGACGAGCAGACGGAGGCCTTCGTCGCCCAGCTCGCCCTCGCGGCGGCGCGGAACCGCCCCGTGACGATCCATTGCCTGCATGCCTTCGACGTATTGCTCCCGCTCCTGCGCGAGCTCCCGGTCCCGGCGCGGGGGTTCCTGCTCCACGCCTACGGTGGGTCGGCCCAGCAGGTCCCGGAGCTGGTCGGGCTGGGGGCGTATTTTTCCTTTAACCCGGCTTTTCTGGACCGACGCAAGGGCGCGCGGCAGGACGCGTTCCGCGTCATTCCCGAGGAGCGGTTGTTGTGCGAAACCGACGCGCCCGCGATGCCGCCGCCGCCGGTCTGGCGGACGCACAAGCTCCCGCCGGGGGCCGACGGCGTCGCGCCCAACCATCCGGGCAACATCGAGGCGGCCTACGCCGGGTTGGCGGCCCTGCGCGGGGTTGCGGAGGCGGAGCTGGCGGCGCGCATCGCGGACAACTTCACCCGGTTTTTTGGTCCGGCGCGGTGACCAGACGGACGGCTTCCTGGGCGGCGGCGAAGCCGAAGGCGGCCGTCACCCAAACGGCCGCGCCCAGTCCGGCGGCGCAATCCAGCCGCGTGGCGGAGCCGGGCTCGGGCGTGGCGGCGCAGGTGCCGTCGGCCCACGGGTAGACCGGAGGCTCGGTGCTCCAGACGGCGCGCAGGCCGTAGCGGTGGCCCTCGCCGCCGGGGAAGCCGTGCTCGCGGCGCAGGCTTTTGCGGACCTGGCGGAGCAGGTCGTCGCCGCCGGATTCGCCGAGGTCGCCGACGCGCAGGCGGGTGCCGTCGCGTTTGCCGCCCGCGCCGCCGGTGGTGACGCAGGGCAGGGCGCGGGCGGAGCAGGCGGCGAGCAGGCGGGCCTTGTGGGCGACGGAGTCGATCGCGTCCACCACCACGGAGTAGCCGTGCTCCGGGGCGAGCAGGGCGTCGGCGCTGGCGGCGGTGAAAAACTCCTGCACGGCGGCGACCCGGCAGGCGGGGTGGATGGCGCGTATCCGCTCGGCCAGCACGAGGACCTTGGGCCGGCCGATCTGGCCGTCGAGGGCGTGGAGCTGGCGGTTGACGTTGCTCACGCAGACCTCGTCGAGGTCGATCAGGGTGATGGCGCCGATCCCGCTGCGGGCGAGGGCCTCGGCGGTCCACGAGCCGACCCCGCCGACGCCGACCACGCAGGCGTGGGCGAGGCGCAGGCGGGCCAACCCTTCGCGGCCGAGCAGGCGGCCGAGGCCGCCGAAACGGGCCTCGTGGTCGTCGGGGGTGGCGTCGGCGTTCATCGGGCGGAGCAGCGGTTCAGGAGCAGTTCAACGGCCGCGACGGCAAGCGCCTCGCGGGCGGTGTCCGCGCCATGGATGCGCGTCCAGCGTGCGCCGGTGGCCTCGAGTGTTTCCAGAAAGACGCGGCGGCACATGGCCCGGCCGGCGTCGTCAGGGAAACTCCGTTGCGGGTCGGGAGCCCAGGGAAGGTCGGTGTCGCAGAACAAAAAGAGGTCAGTCGCGCGGGCGCGGGCGGCCGCTTCGGCGCGCAGCCATTCCGGGCAGGCGCCGGGAAAAAGCAGGTCGTCCCAGATCGTGCAGGTGAGCAAGTCGGTGTCGTGGAACGCCACCCGTGCCCCGTCGGCCTCGGCGCGGGCGCGGGCGGCGTCCTCGGCGGCGCGCTGGCCGCGGGCGATGGCGTCGAGATCGGCGGCGGTGACGACGCCTCCGTGGGTGTCCCAGTATTCGCGGACGTATTCGGCCGACCACGGCGCGGCGAAGCGGGTCGCGAGGCGTTCGGCGAGGGTGGATTTGCCGGTGGACTCGGGGCCGTAGACCACGACGCGGAGGTGGCGGGGCGCGGCGGGCTTCATGGTGTGGTCGGCGGGGTTGGCGCGAGGGCGCGGCGCCAGGCGCGCAGGCCGAGGGCGGCGAGCAGCAGGTAGACGGCGTAGAGGAAGGCGGTGTAGGCGAGGTCGGCTTTCCAGTAGGCGGCGATCGCGACGGCGTTGACCACCAGCCAGACGATCCAGTTTTCGAGGTGTTTGCGCACCTGCAGGACTTGGCCGACGAGGCTGAAGGCGGCGATGAAGGCGTCGCGGTAGGGCATGGCGGCGTCGGTGTGGGTCTGCAACCACGCGCCCCAGCCGAGGGACAGGGCGAGGCCGGTGGCCAGCCAGCCGGCGCGGGCGCGGGGCGGGAGCCAGGAGACGCGCGCGGGCTCGGACTCGTTCGCGGGGTCGCGGCGCCAGTGCCACCAACCGTAGGCGAGGCAGGCGAAGAAAAAGCCCTGGAGGACGGCGTCGGCGTAGAAGCGGGCCTCCCAAAACAGCACGCCTTGCGCGCTCACCGCGACCAGGCCGACCGGGAAGGCCCAGAGGCTGCGGCGGATCATCAGCCCCACGCCGACGATGCCGAGGGCGAGGTTGGCCTGGTCGAGGGGTTTGGCCTCGGTCAGCCCGCGCCAGATGTTTTCCCAGATCGCGTCCACGCCGGGCTCAGGGATGGGCGGCCACGTAGGCCTCGAGCGCCTCGCGGGTCACGGCGTGGCGGGCGGCGCAGCGGGGGCACTGGATGGTGATCACGACCGACTCGCCGAAGAGGCCTTCGGCGTCCTGGCGCATCACCGGGGCGAGCACCTCGAGCATGCGGTCGTGGGTGCAGCCGCAGTGCCAGCGGCAGACGCGGGACTCCAGCGGGGCGGTGGTTTCGGTTTTTTCGAGATTGCGCACCGCGTCGGCATCGAGCGCGGCCAGCCAGGCGCTGTCGCAGTCCGGGTGTTCGCTGACGAGGGCGAAGTCCTCGTCGCCGAGGTCGAAGAACCGCACCGGGCGCTGTTCGCTGCGGGAATAGAACATCTCCATGCCCGCGACGGGATCGGCCGCGGTGAAGGCGACCACGCTGCGGCGCTTCGGCTCCCGGCCGCGGACGACGTCGGCGTAGAAGAGGTTTTCGGGCAGCTCCTTCACGTTCTCGTCGAAAATTCGTCCGGCCACGGCGCCGAGGGTGTTGTCGCCGGCGAGGAACAGGTTCACGCGCGGTTCCTGGAGGTTGATGGTCCAGGCGGTCAGCTCGTTGCGCGGGCGGGACGCGCAGTGGAGGGCGAAGGCGGCGAGGGCGCGTTTGAAAAGGGCGTCGTGGGCCTCGGACGGTTTTACGCCGTGGGCGCCGAGGTGAAGGTAATAGTCGACATAGAGTTCCGAGAGGTTGGCGCGCGCCACGAGGGCGTTGCGGCCGCGCACGAAAAAGGTGCGCACCTCAAGGCCGGGCCCGGCCGGGTCGATAGGAAGGGAGTCGGACATGAAGACACCACCGAGCAACACCCGCCCCCGCTTGTCCAACGCGGAAACACCTTCCCGCACGGGCGCGGCGGCGTCCCGTCGGCGACGAACGGGTGTCGGGCGTCGCGAAATCTTCACCGGCCAAATTCGCAAGGGCACTTGGCACACCGCGTGCATTTGTGCATCTTACATTTTAATCAGTCCCATGAAACCTTCCGCCAACGCCCTTCTCCGCCGCTCCGGTGCTTCGAACACGAAGACCGCGGGTTGCCAGGCTGCGGTCCGGGGGTGTCGACAGGGTTGGCATCAATGCCAACCGCCCTCCCCGGGACGGTCCGTCTGAGCGGAGTGCGAATCCCCGAGCGATTCGCCCCTTCCAGCCAACGACCTCTTCCGGATCCGGGGCTTTTGCCCCGCGGTGATCCCGCGTTTCCCACCGAATCATTCCCCCTTCTTTCCCTTTTTCTCCTTTTTCGTTTTTCCCGTCATGAACACCATCCTCCCGCCCCAGCTGAATCGCAGCCGTCGTCCGGGCCGTGCCGTCTCCCCCTCTGCGGGCGAGACCCGCAGCCCCCACTACGACTGCCAGCAACACGCGGAGCGAATCGAGGTGACGGTCTTCCTGCCCGGGGTCGAGGCCGCCGGGGTGGAGATCGTGGTGCGGGGTCCGGACCTCGTCGTCATCGGCCGCAAGAGCCACGTCGTGCGGGTGAACTTCGCCGCCGCCCACCTCGAACACGCCCAGCTCGACTACGAGTTGCGGCTGCGCCTGGGTCGCGACCTCGACTACGGCGCGCTCGCGGCCGAGTTGAGCGACGGCGTGCTCAGCCTGAACATCCCGAAGCGCGCGGCCCTGCCGGTCGCGGCCTGATCGGGTTTTCGCGTTCCGTCTCGACGGCCGCGCTTTCGATGCGCCGGTAGGGCCTTAATCCATCGGCTCGTCGGGAGGTGACCCGCGTTACCCGTTTTCAACGGGCCCGTATTCCGGCCCGCTCGACCTACCTGCGTCCTTCCGCGGGTAGGCTCAAAGCACCATGCGGTGGAAGATGCACCACCGGGTGAGGCCGACGACGTCGCGCACGCCGAGTTTGGCGTAGATGTTGGCGCGGTGTTTTTCCACCGTGCGGGTGCTGAGGCCGAGCTTGGCGGCGACCTCTTTGGAGGACATGGCGGCCGCGACCAGGGTGGCGATCTCGCGTTCGCGCACGGTGAGGATCTCGGGTTTGATGTTCTCGGCGTTGCCGGGCAGGCTGATGACCGGCTCGAGCGGCGGGCGGGCGAGGCCGGCGTTGCTGGTGTAGCTGATGCCGCCGGCGAGGACGCCGCGGATGGTCTTGGCCAGGTCGGTGGAGGTGGCGGTTTTGTCCGCGAAGCCTTGCACGCCGAGCTTCAGGAGCTCGCGCGGCAGGTCGCTGCGGGGATGCGCGGTCATGAGCATCACGATCAGGTCCGGCAGCTCGGGGCGAAGGGTTTTGACGACGTCCACGCCCTGTTGATCGGGCAGCACGAGGTCGAGGAGAAGGGCTTCGGGGCGTTCGCGGCGGCAGATTTCGACGCCTTCGGTGCCGGTCGAACATTCGGCGATCAGCTCGACACCATCCACCTTCTTGAGCACCTGACGGACGAACTGGCGGTAAACGGGATCGTCCTCGATCAAGACGACACGCACGGCGGGAGAACTGGAACCGGTGGATTTTGAGGACGGCATCGTTCGGGGTTCGTTTGTGGAGGCACGCCAAACGAGAAGCGGCGCACTAGCAAGGCCAACTCTACGTAGATGCGGCTTAACTTACAAAGTCACCGCCCAACGTCACCGTTCCGACACCAACCAGTGCACGCCCCCGGTCGCGCCCGGGCCCTGCGCCAGCACCGGGGCGAGCCAGCGGGCGAGGGCGTCGAGCGGGCGGGCGCTGCCCCAGGGCGGGTTGAGGACCAGCAGGCCGCAGCCCCAGAGTTTCAGGCCGGCGTCCTCGCCGCCAACCAGCAGCTCGACGGTGTAGCACGGCGGCAGGTCGCGGAAGGCGAGCAGTTGCCGGTAGAAAACATCGACCCGGGCGCGGGCGGTGAGCGGATACCAGACCGCGAAGGTGCCGCCGGGCAGACGGGCGAGGCCGTCCGCGAGGGCGCCGAGGATCGCGGACCACTCGTCGCCGGTCTCGAACGGTGGGTCGATCAGGATGAGGGCGCGCCGCTCCGGCGGGGGCAGCGTGGCGCGCACGGCGGTGTAGCCGTCCATCGTTTGCACGGAGACGCGGCGGCGGCCGGCGAATTCGGCCGCCAGCGCGGCCGCCTCCTCCGGCTGGCGTTCGCAGAGCACGGCGCGGTCCTGCGGGCGCAGTCGGGCCGCCGCCAGCCAGGGCGAACCGGGATAAAAACGCGGACCTTCGCCGACGGTCCCGGTATATCCGGCGGCGGTTTCGGTCCGCGCGGCGAAGTCGAAGGCCCGCACCGCCGCCAGGTAGTCGGCCAGTTCCGGCGGCAGGTCGGCGCGGTCGAGCAGGCGCCCGAGGCCGTGGGGCCATTCCGGTTCGCGGGCGAGACTGGTTCCGGCGGCCGCCTTGGTCAGGTCGTAGCCGCCGCGCCCGGCGTGGGTGTCGAGGTAGAGCAGGCCCTTTTCCTTGGCCTGGAGGGCGCCGAGCAGGTGCAGCAGGACGGCGTGTTTCAGAACGTCGGCGAAGTTGCCCGCGTGGAATTGGTGACGGTAGTTCACGAGCGCCTCAAGCCGCGGTCGCCGCGCCCGCGACCGGGACTTTGACCACGGTCTTGCGCACCAGGGAAGGCTCGCCATCCGCGAGGGAGGGCATGTGGGCGTCGACGGGGAAAAACACCGCCAACTCGCCCGCGCCGACGCGCAGGGTGGAGCCGCCGTCCTGCGGGGCGAAAAACAAGAGGTCGCGCGGCTCGCGCAGGTCCTCGGCGAGGGCGAGGCGATTGACGTCGATCACGCCCATCAACTCCCGTCCGGACACGATCACCTGCACGTCGATGTGGCGCTCGTGGCCTTCCCAGCGGCCTTCGGCGGCGGGTTTGGCGAGGTAGGCCTGTTCGAGGGCGAAGACCCCCGCGCCCAGCTCGACGCGGACGGTCTCGCCCGCCGGCACGGCCGCGATCCGGGCGGCCTCGGGCGAGCCGGGCTGGAGGCAGCGCGCGACGTAGTCGAAGGCGAGGGCGAAGGCGGGCGAGGGCGCGAGTTGCGCACGCACGGTGGGGAGGGTTCCGAAGAGGGCCATCGCCGCAGCCTCGCGCCCGGGCGGCGGCGGAGGCAAGCGCGGACCCGGCGCCCGCTCAGTCCCGCGGCCAGTCCCGGACCGGCGGGCTGAAGAAATCCGCCGGCAGATTCGGGTTGGCGTCGTAGTCTTTGACCCGGGTCTCGTGCAGGAGCACTCCGTCGGCGAGGTTGCGGATGCGCCGGGGCAGGCGGACGCCGGCGACTTTTTTGAAATCGGAGTAGTGGGTTTCCAGACGGACCGTCTTGCCGCCGCGCCGCTCCTCCCGGTCGCGCCGGACCAGCAGGTGGGTCTCGTCGTCGATGTAGAGGGTCATGACATCGGTGAAACGCACGGTCGCGAGCAGTTTCAGGCAGGGGCGGCCGTCGAGCTGGGCCTCGCCGGCGTAGTCGAGGCTGATCTTGCGGGCCTTGTAGTCGTAGAGGGGTTGGTCGAAGTCCGATTCGAGGAGAAAATCGTGCTCCTCCTGCCGGCCGAGGCGGCGGGGGGGCTTGGTGGGGTCGTCTTTTTTCCACGGCGCGTGCACCCCGTCGTAGGCGCGAACGAGCGAGGTTTTTTCGCCGAGGGTCTCGATGCGCACGCTACGGGGGCGGGCGGCGTAGAGGATGAACTCGACCTCTTTGCCGCCGAGGACCGTGACGCCCTCGGCCTTGAAGGAGCGCAGGGCGGCGTGGGCTTTGACCCCGCCGGCGGCCTCTACGCTCACCTGGGCGACGTCGTCGGCCAGGTCCGCCGCGAGGCGTCCCGCGCCGGCCACGCCGAGCCCGAGGGCCGCCATCCCGATCCGTGCCAAGCGCCACATCCGCGTCATGTTCGCATGCCGTCCGGACGCCGGTCGGTGCGCAAGCCCCAAGCGCCGCGCGGGTCGCGTCCGGTTTTGCGCTGGCGCGCCCGCCCGCGCGTCCCTTGCCTCCGAAGCATCATGGCAATGGATTTTGGCTGGTGGCTCCGCGACCCCGAGGCGGGCAAATTTCAAGTCTGGGTCGTTTTCCACGGCGGCGAGGTGACGTGGCGCCGCAAGCAGGGCCACCACGAACCATGGGAGCCGCTCGAGCCGGTCACGACCGAGATGTGGGACCGTTTGCTGGACGAGGCGGCCAAACGCGTGCCCCGGCGGCTCATGTCCCCGAAGCAATTCGACGAGCTCAAACGCGTGCGCGCCGCGGCCGAGGACGCAGGCACGCCCAAGCCGCTCAAGCGCGGCGCCCACCTGAAGCGGGCCCGCGATCTGCCGCCGCCTGCCCCGCCGGTTTCCTGAGACCGGTTCGGCCCGGTGCGGGCCTGAGGGCGGTGCGGGTGGCGGCGCGCGGGCGCAAAACCGGCTCGCCAGCGTTTCGGCGGGCGGCGAGCGTGGTCGTTTTATCTCCCGCTTCCTTCATCATGAGCAAAGCCTCCCTTGTCGCCCGGTTTGAGCAGATTTTTGGTCGTCCGCCCGCGTTGGTCACCCGCGCGCCCGGTCGTATCGAATTCATCGGCAACCACACCGATTACAATGGCGGCACCGTGCTCGGCGCCTCGATCGACCGCGGGGTCGCGGTCGCGGTGGCGCCCCGGGCCGACGGCGCGCGGAATTTCCACAGCACCTACACCGGAAAGACCGTGACCCTGCCCGCCGCCGGCGAACCGGCGAAGCAGACTGGCGAGGCCTCATGGGCCAACTACCCGCTCGGCGTGCTGGCGGCGCTGCCGCACTTCGGGCTGCGCGCGCCGGAGGGCTTTGACTACCTCGCGGACTCCGATCTGCCGACCGGCGCGGGGCTGTCCTCGAGCGCGGCGATCGAGCTGGCCTCGGCGCTGGCGTTTCTCGGGCTCACCGGCCAGGCTCCCGATCGCGAGACGGTGGTGAAGGTCGGCAAACACGCGGAGAACCACTTCGTCGGCGTGCCCTGCGGCATCCTCGACCAAGGCGTGTCGGGTTTTGGCGAGGCGGGGCGGCTGGTTTTCATCGACTGCGCGGGTCCGCGTTTCGCGACCGTGCCGATGCCGGCCGGGGCGTCCTTCTGGATTTTTAACACCCACACCAAACACGCGTTGGTCGACGGCCTCTACGCGGCCCGCCATCGCGAGTGCATGGCGGCGGCGGCGGCGCTGGGCGTCGGATTGCTGGTGGAGGTTTCGCCGGAGGCCTTGCGCGCGGCCGAGGCCAAGGTGGAGCCGACGGCGTTTAAACGCGCCCGGCACGTGGTCGAGGAGATCGCGCGGGTCGACGCCTGCGTGAAGGCGCTCGAGGCCGGTGACCTCGGCGCGGTCGGCGCGCTGCTCACCGCTTCGCACCGCAGTTCGCAGCATCTCTTTCAAAACAGCACGCCGGAGCTGGATTTCCTCGTGGATACGCTCGCGGCCGCGCCGGGGGTTTTCGGCGCGCGGCTGACCGGCGGCGGTTTCGGCGGGGCGGTCATGGCGTTGGCCGGGCCGGGCTTTGGCGCGGCCGGGGCCGAGGCGGTGGCGGCGGCCTACGCGGCAAAATTCGGCGCGCGGCCCGACGTGTTGCCGATGGGCGTGGGGCCGGGTGCGAGCGTGCTTTGAGGCGGGGCGGCCCGGCTATCCTGGCTCGCGACGCGTCTCCGGTGTCGCCGCGGGCGTTTTTTTTGTCATGGTGGTGGCATGCAATCCTTCCGCTCCTCTCTCGTCTGGTCTCGTTCCCTGGCGTTCGCCCTGGTGTTTCTCGGGCTGACCGCCGGTCTTGGCGCCGCGCCCGGCTCGCTGCCGAAGTTCACCGGCCGGATCGAGACCTGCGAGGCCATCCTGCGCGAGATCCAGGGCGATCCGCAGCTGGCCATCCCGGCCGGCGTGCTGCGTCAGGCCAAGGGCCTCGTCATCGTCAACCAAGTCAAGGGCGGCTTTGTTTTCGGCCTGCAATACGGCTACGGCGTGGTCCTCGCCCGGCGGGCCGACGGCGCGTGGAGCGTGCCGGTCTTTGTCAAGGCCGGCGAGGCCAGCCTGGGTCTCCAGCTCGGCGGCCAGCGCATCGAGACGATCTACGTGCTCAACGACGAGGTCACGGTGCGGAAACTCTTCGACGGCCGGATGAACATCGGGGCGGACGCCCGCGCGGTGGCCGGTCCGCGCGTCTATGAGGCGGAGAAGGTCAACGCCGACATCCTCACCACCCCGGTTCTGGTCTACGGGCGCAACCGCGGCTACTATGCCGGCGCCACGGTGAAGACCGGCTGGCTGGACCGCGACGACCGCGCCAACTGGGACTACTACGAGACGCCCTACGTGCTGCCCGAGCTGCTCTACGGCGACTTCGTGCAGGCTCCCGCGACGGTGCGGCCGCTGGTCGATTTTGTGACGGAAATCGCCCGCTGATCCGGGGAGGAGCGGGCGGGCCCGGCGCGAGCGTATTTCGGGCCCGTGATTTCCTCGCGCCGGACGCACTCCGGGCTTGCCAACGCCGGCCTGCGGCGGACGGTTCATCTCCCCTTTCCGCGAACCCTTCCGGCACGATTTTTTTCGACCCACCGCCCGCCATGGCCGGCCTCCTCCGCAACCTCCTCGACCCCGCCCGCATCGTGCTCGCGGTGCAATCGACCAAGCGCACGACCGCGTTGAACGAGGTCGCGCGGCAGCTCGACGGGCATCCGCTGGTCACCAACTACGCCGGATTTTACCAGGAACTGCTCGCCCGGGACCGGCTCGACACCACCTGCCTGGGCAACGAGATCGCGCTGCCCCACGCCCGCACCGAACATGTAGGCGACCTCGTCCTGGCCATCGGGCGCAGCCGCGCCGGCGTGAGCTTCGAGAAGGACAAACAAATCGTCCGCCTGCTGTTCGTCCTGGGCACGCCCAAGAGCAACCCCATGGGCTACCTCCAGGTCGTCTCGACCCTCTGCAAGATTTTCAAGGACCCCGCCAATCGCGAGGCGCTGCTCGCCGCCGAGACGCCCGAGGCCTTCGTCGAGGTATTGCTTGTCGCGGAGGAAAAGCTGCTCGCCCCCGCCTGAACCCCAAAGGGGCGCCGGTTCATGCCGGCGAACCTCGGTGGCGGTCGTCTTTCGGCTTTCGCCCGGCGCGACCTGCGGCCTAGCTTCGCGCACCGCCTGAACGCCGCATGATCCAATCCTTCATCCTCAGCGACGGCAAAGTCGTCGGCCGCGACCTCGAACTTGAGGCCCTGCGGCTCGTGCACGGCGACAAGGGTCTCGTGCTCTGGGTCAACCTCTCCGACCCCACGCCCGAGGAGGCCAAGGCCGTGTTGGAGGGCGTGTTCAACTTCCATCCGCTCGCGATCGAGGACTGCATCGCGCCCAGCTCCCTCCCGAAGATCGAGGACTACGAGGACTACCTCTTCATCGTGATGCACGCGGTGGACTTCAACCGCACCGAGAAGTTCACCACCACCGAGCTCAATCTCTTCCTGGGCCGCGAGTCGCTCGTCACCTTCCATCGCAACCCTCTCAAGTCGGTCGCGGCCGTGCTCGAGCGCTGCGCCAAGGCCACCGGCATCGTCGCCCGCGGGCCCGACCGCCTCGCCCACCTCGTGCTCGACGCGCTGGTGGACAACTACAAGCCCGTGACGGACGAGTTTCGCCGCGACCTGGACGAAATCGAGGCGGACGTGCTGGAGGGCAAGGCCGCCGACCTCACCGCCCGCCTGCTCGCGGTCCGGGCCGAGCTGAACCCCCTCCGCGCCGCCATCCGGCCCCAGCGCGAGGTCGCCGCCCGCCTCGCCCACGGTGAAACGAAGATCCTCCGCCCGCTGATGCTGCCCTATTTCCGCGACCTGCGGGACAACCTCGTGCGCATCGAGGAGACCGCCACCGCCCAGACCGACCAGTTGTTGATCTCCTTCGACCTCCACCTCAGCCGTTCCGACTTCGAGGCCAACCGCAGCATCAAGGCCCTCACCGCCCTTACCGCCGTCACCCTGCCCGCCACCCTGGTCAGCACCTGGTATGGCATGAACTTCCGGCACATGCCGGAGCTGGACGGACCCTATGCCTACCCCCTCGTCTGCGTGATCACGCTGGCGCTCACCTACCTCACCTACCGCTGGTGTCAGCGTAAGGGCCTGATCTGAGCCGCGAGCCGCCCGACCATGATCACCACCCTCGTCTTCCGCGACGGCCGGCACCACGCGCACAACCCGGCGGTGGAGACGCTCGCGACGCTGCGGGCCGAGCCCGGGGTCATGCTCTGGG
>JAIXVP010000172.1 GCA_027482905.1 Opitutaceae bacterium | reverse complement strand
GACAGGTAGGCGGCGGTGACGCCGAAGCGGCCGGAGGCGACCTGCTTGATGGCGGAGTTGGCGTTGTCGCCGTTGGGGCGGACGTTGAAACGATCCGGGTCTTCGCCGCCTTCGCCGGAGTTCGACTTGCCGCCGATGCGGTTCATCGCGATGGCGAGGGCCTCGTGCATCTCGGGCGAGAGCGCGCCGAGGGACATGCCGGCGGTGGTGAAGCGTTTGCGGATTTCCTCGATGGTCTCCACCTCCTCGACCGGCACGGCGGTGCGGCCGGCGTAGCGGATTTTCAGCAGATCCTTCAGCGCAACGGGCTGGTGCTCGTCGCCCTGGGTTTTCCACTCTTGGTAACCGGCGAAGTCGCCCGCCTTGATGAACTTGTTCATCGATGCGACGACCTTCGGGTTCCAGCCGTGGAACTCGCCTTCGCCGCGTTTGTTCACGCGGTAGTAGCCCTCGGGTTGGAGGGCGAGGGGTAACCGGTCGGCGACCGGTTCTACATCGGCGGGGAAGGCGCGGGCGTGGCGGCGCAGGGCCTCCTCGGCGATCTGGACGTAGTCGATGCCGCCGATGGGCGTGGCGGTGCCGGTGAAGCACTCGGCGACGACCTTGGTGGACACGCCGAGGGCCTCGAAAATCTGTGCGCCGCGGTAGGACGCGAGCGTGCTGATGCCCATCTTGGCCATGATCTTGTAGAGGCCGGCGTCGATCGCGTCGCGGTAGTTGGCGAGGGCCTTGGCGGGCTCGATCGGCTTGCTGGTTTTGCCGGCGGCGGCGAGCTCGGCGACGGTGCAGAGGGCGAGGGTCGGGTAGACGGCGTTGGCGCCGAAGCCGAGGAGGCAGGCGATCTGGTGGACCTCGCGGGCCTCGCCGGTCTGGGCGACGAGGTCGGCCTGGAGGCGGAGACCGGCGCGCACGAGCTGCTGGTGCACGGCGCCCACGGCGAGAAGCATCGGGATGGCGGCCTGCTGGGCGGTGACGCCGCAATCGGAGAGGACGACGAGCTTGGCGCCGTCGCGCACGGCCTTTTCGGCGGCGGCGGCGAGGGCTTTTAGCGCGGGCTCGAGACCGGCGGGGCCGGTGGTGGGGGAGAAGTGGGCGTGGAGGGTGGCGATGCGGCCCTGGAGCGCGGGGACCTTGGCGAGGGCGGCGAACTCGTGATGCAGGAGAACGGGCGAATCGAGTTCCACCAGGCCGGTGCTTTGCGGGAACTCCTCGAACAGGCCGAGGCGGCCGCCGAGGAGCATGTTCAGCGACATGACCGCCTTTTCGCGCACGGAATCGATGGGCGGGTTGGTGACCTGCGCAAAGAGTTGCTTAAAATAGGTATAAAGCAGACGCGGACGGCGCGAGAGCACGGCCAGCGGGGTATCGTCGCCCATGGAGCCGGTGGGCTCTGCGCCTTCGGCGAGGGGGGTGAGGACGAGTTCGAGCTCGTCGGTCTCGTAGCCGAAGGCGAGCTGGCCGGGGAGCAGGACCTCGGGGGCGTCGACGGCGGGCGCGGGGGCGGGGCCGGCGAGGGCGGAGAGGTTGACCAGGTGTTTGTCGCACCACTCGCGGAAGTGGGGCGAGGAGGCGACGGCGGCCTTCACCTCGGCGTCGCGGAGGAACTTTTTCGCGGCGAAATCGATCGCGATCATGCGGCCGGGCCCGAGGCGGCCGGACTCGACGACCTTGCCGGGGAAGTCGTGCACGAGGCCGGCTTCGGAGGCGAGGATGACGTAGCCGTCGTCGAAGATCTTGTAGCGCGCGGGGCGGAGGCCGTTGCGGTCGAGGGAGGCGCCGACGACCTTGCCGTCGGTGAACACCATCGCGGCGGGGCCGTCCCACGGCTCGATGACGGCCGAGTGGTAGCGGTAGAAGGCGCGGGTCTCGGGGGCGAGGGTCTTGTCCTTCTCCCAGGCCGGGGGCATCATCATCATGCAGGCGTGCAGGGGGCTGCGGCCGCCGAGGGTGAGGAGCTGGAGGGCGTTGTCGAAGGAGGCGGAGTCGGAGCCGGAGGGCTGGACGAGGGGCTTGAGGTCGTCGAAGCGGTCGCCCCAGACCCCGTGCGCGGTGGAGTTTTCGCGGGCGCGCATGAGGTTGCGGTTGCCGCGGATGGTGTTGATCTCGCCGTTGTGGGCCAGCATCCGGAAAGGATGGGCCAAGTGCCAGGTCGGGAAGGTGTTGGTCGAGTAACGCTGGTGGAAAATGGCGAACGCGGTGGTGAACAGCGGGGACTTCAGGTCGAGGTAGTATTTCTTGATCTGCGCGGGGGTGAGCAGGCCCTTGTAGACAATGGTGCGGGCCGAGAAGGAGCAGATGTAGAAGCCGGGGATCTTGGCCTCGATGACCTCTTTTTCGGCGGAATTCTGGACGAGGAACAGCTTGCGCTCGAACTCGTCGTCGGAGGTGTCGTCCTTGCGGGCGACGAGGGCCTGGACGATGGCGGGCTGGGTCTCGATGGCCTTGCGGCCGAGGCAGGAGGAGTCGGTGGGGACTTCGCGCCAGCCGAGGAAGGAGAGGCCCTCGGCCTTCACGGCGGCCTCGACGATCTTTTTGCAATGCGCCTGGGCGTAGTCGTCCTCGGCGGGGAGGAAGATCATGCCGACGCCGAGGTCGGAGTCCTGGAAAAGGGGTTTCTCGATGGACTCGAGGTAGTCCTTGAAGAACTCGATGGGGAGCTGGGTGAGCACGCCGGCGCCGTCGCCGGTGACCGCGTCGGCGTCGATCGCGCCGCGGTGGGCGAGGGCCTTGAGGGCGCTCAGGGCGCGGTTAAGGACGTCGTAGGAGCGCTCGCCGGTGAGCTTCGCGATGAAGCCGACGCCGCAGGCGTCATGCTCCTGATCGAAGGAGTAGAGAGGGGACGGGATGATGGCGGGCGAGGACGTGGCGGGCATGGGAAAAGGCGTGGAGCGAAGTGCTGGGAGCGTGGAGCCTGAAGAGGCGGAAGAGGGGGACGCGGAGGCGAAAAAAAGGCCGGCTGCGCGAGGTATCGCGAGAGCCGGCCCGGGTCGGGTGGGGTTGGAGCTCGCGGGGATTTAGAAGAAGCGGATGGTTTTGGCGGCCATCTTGGCGTGTTCTTCGTCCGAGCAGGCCGCGTTGGTCGGGGCGTCGGCGGGTTTGTCGGTCGGTTTTATCAAATCGTTGGCGAGCAAGTAGTTCTCAACCTCTTCGCCGGAGATATCGGCCAGCATGACGCCGTCGATCTCGACGCAGGGCGAGAGGGGCTGGCCGGACTTGGCGACCATCTCGGCGTAGTTGGCGCGATTGTTGATGATGTCGATGTCCTCGAAGGCGAGGCCGTGCTTGCGCATGATGGCGCGCACGCCGTTGGACCAGCCGCAGGAGGGTTTGAGATAGGCTTTGATTTGCATGACGGACACCGGATTCAAAAGGCGTAGCGGCGCAAGGTAGGGAACCGGGCGGGACGCATGAAAGAAAATTTAACGCCGCGATAGCAAAAAGTGCGCCCGGGGCGGCACCGGCGGCGAATTTAGGCCAAAAGCGGGCCGGGCGCGAGAACGTCACAACGGGTCGCCGAAACGGATGGGGCGGGCGGCGGCGGACTTTTTCTTCTTCCGGGCCGAGGGCTCGATGCCGATGCGGGGATCGCGGACGCGGACGCGGCGCACCAGGCGGCGCGCGTCGGCCTCGAAGGTCGCCGCGTTTTCCGGCAGGTAGAGCCACTTTTTCAGAATCGGGTGCGGCCGGAGCGCGGGGAACTCGGCCAGCAACGACGGCTGGTGTTCATGGAAGGTGCAGACCAGCACGCCCTGCCAGGGCTCGCCTTGGGTGGTGAGAAAAAGCGTGTGACGCCCGTGCAGCATCAGGGTGCTCCCGCCGAACCAGGATTTCAGCTCGAAGGTCGGCTCGTCCAGCAAGGGTTCCGCCAGCCACTGGAGCAGGTGCTCCGGCCGGACGACGCGGGGACGGGCGGCGGCGACGCGGGCGGGCTTCATCGTGAACTTCGGTGGCTGGGCGGAATCGCGAAAAAGAGCCCGACCGGCGTCCTCAACCGCCGTGGCAACCGCAGCCCTCGCCGCAGTCCTTTTCCCTGTCGCCACCGCCCGCGCCGTGGGCGTGGCCGTGGGCGCACTCCTCGTCCGTCGCCGCCCGCACCGCCAGCACCTCGATCTCAAAGTTCAAATCCACCCCGGCCAGCGGGTGGTTGGCGTCCAGCAGGAGCTCTTCGCCCTCGACCCCGCGCACCGTGACAATCGGCGCGAAGGCGTCGTCCCCCGCCCGGAACTGATCGCCCGGCCGCACTTCGCCCTCGATGGGCAACAGCGACTTCAAGACGCGCTGCACCTGGGTCTCGTCGCGTTCTCCGTAGGCCTTGGCCGCCGGCACGCCGATCTCCGCCCGCGTCCCGACCGCCAGGCCGCGCAGCCCCTCCTCCAGGCCCTCCACGATCTGCCCGCCGCCCTCCAGGTAGGAGATCGGCTCCCCGCCGATCGAAGCGTCCAGGACGCGTCCGTCGGGATCGCGCAGGGTGTAGTGGAAAGTAACGACGTTGCGGCTCATGGCCTTCGAGCCGAGCACACCCGCGCCCGCCCCGCCAGCCGTTATCTTTAACCCTCCGCCCTTAAAACCTCCAGCGGCGGCCGCCCCGCCACCCCGCGCTGCGTCAGCAGACCCACGCCCAGGGTCAAACCTACCACGCCCGCCACTGTCGCCGCGAGCGGCCCCCACGGCAGGGTCGGGGGCGCGTCAAAGACCCACGTCGCCACCGCCGCTCCACCACCCAGCGCGAGGACCGCGCCGGTCACGCCCGCCATCAAGCCCAGCGCGGCCAGCTCCACCACCAGTGCCGTCCGCACCTGCGCCGCGCTCGCCCCGAGTGTGCGCAGGAGCACCGCCTCGCGCACCCGTTGATCCCGCCCCGCCGCCAGCGTGCCGGCCAACACCACCACGCCGGTCGCCAAGGTGAAGAGCGCGATGAAGCGCACCGCCAGCTCGGCCTTGCCGAAGACCGTGTCGAGCGACTCGATGACCAGCCCGAGATCGAGGATGGAGACGTTGGGAAACGCCGTCGCCACCCCGCGCTGCACCCGCGCGTTCAGCCCGGTGTCCGCCGCCCGCGCGGCCATGACGTGGAACTTCGGCGCGCCCTCCAGAACGCCGGTCGGAAACAATACGAAAAAATTTGGCGCCATCCGCCGCCACTCGACCTCGCGCAGACTCGCCACCCGCGTGCGCACCGCCACGCCCTGCACATCCCACTCCAGCTCGTCGCCCAGCCCGATGCGCAGATCCTTCGCCAGACCCTCCTCGACCGACACCGGCACCACCTCGCCGCCCGGCTCCCCACCCGCCGCCCCCTGCTCCCACTTCCCCACCCACTCGCCCGCGACGACCTTTTCGGTGTCCGCCGGCGCCGCACGATAACTGGATCGATACTCGCGCCGCAGCGTCCAGCCCGGCACGCCCGCCGCGCGATCCTTCAACACCTCCTCCACCAACCGCCCCTTGAGCCGCGCCAGCCGCATGGTCACGATCGGCGCCTCGGCCGCGACCGGCGCTCCGAGCTCCGCCAGCTTCGCCCGGAGCCCGTCCACCTGGTCGTCCTGCACGTCGAAAAACATCAGATTCGGCCGGTCCGCCTGCCCCGCGAAACGGATCTGCCCGAGCAGCGCCGCCCGGGAAAACGCCAGGGTGAGCAACAAAAACGCCCCCAGGCCGAGGGCCACCACCAGCCTGCCGGTGCGATTGCCCGGCCGGTGCAGACTGGCCAACCCCTGCCGCACCGCGAAGGGCAACGCCCGCACCGCCGCGAGATTCCCCGCGCACTTCGCCGCCCACGTCACAAACCACGCCACCCCGGCCAACGCCAGCCCCGCCGCCGTCAGGCCGCCGATGAACGCGAAACCGTTCCGCCAGCCGCCGCCCAGCCATGCCGCGAGCCCGAGCACGACCGCGACCAGCGACGCGAGCGCGGCCAGCCGCCACGGATCGCGCCCGCCCGCCGGCGGCGTCACCGCCCGCAGCACCGCCAGCGGCGACACCCGCCGCACCGCCAGCAACGGCACCAGGGTGCAGAGCGCGCTCAGGGCCGCCCCGATCGCGCCCGCCCGCGCCACCTCGCCCCAGCGCACCGCGAAGTCGTCCGCGCCCACCGGCAAAAAGTCCCGCACCAGCGCGCCCAGCCCCGCCTGCAGGCCCGCGCCCGCCAGCGCCCCGACCGCCCCGCCCGCCACGCCCACCGCCGCGCCCTGGATAAAAAACACCCCGAGCCCCAGCCCCGCGCCCGCGCCGAGGCAGCGCAGCACCGCGACCGTCGCGAGCTTGCGCTGCACCAGCGCATGCATGGCCGCCGCCACCCCGATCGCACCAAGGAGCAAGGCCACCAGCCCGGTCAGGCGGAGAAACGCGTTCACGTTCTCCAGCGCGCGGCCCAGCTCGCGTTTGCGCTCGGCGACCGTGTCCGGGTTGAGCCGCAGGGCGCGCAGCGCGTCGCGCTCGCCTTTCACCAGCGCCTCCACGTCCGTGCCCTCGGCGAAACGGAAATGCGTGCGATAACGCACCAGCGAGCCGGCGCCGAGCAACCCCGCGCCCTCCAGCCCTGCCCGGTCGACCAGCACGCGCGGTGAGAGCATCGCCACCGCCGCCGACTCGCCGGGAAGTTTGCGCAGCGCGCCCGCGACGCGGAAATCCTTCCGCCCGAGCCGGACCTTCGAGCCGGGCACGAGCCCGAACTGCGTCATGAGGGTCTCCTCGACCAGCACCGAATCGCGGTCGTCCAGTTCGGCCCGCGCGGTCGCCGGAATGCTCACGACGTCGCCATAAAATGGATACCCCGCGTCCGTCGCGCGCACCGTGACCAGCCGCGAGGCCGCGACCGCCCCGGCGGCGTCGGGCACGGCCAGCATGGAGGCGAAGGCGACCTCGCGGGCCGTTTCGCCGCCCAGCCGGGCGAGCAACGCCTCGGTCTCGGAGTCGGGCGCGCTGCGCGACTCGACCACCAGGTCGGCCCCGAGCAACGCCCGCGCCTGACGGTCGATGGCGGCGCGGATGTTCGCGCCGAGCGACCCGGTCGCGGCCAGCGCCGTCACCCCGGCCACCACCGCCAGCGCGGTCAAAGCTAACCGCCCGAGCGAAGCCCGGGCGTCCCGCCAGGCGAATTTGAGAAGGAAGATCATCGGAAAGGGTTGCCCACGAAACACACGAAAAAGCACGAAAGTTCAGACCACGATACGCTCCCACTCAACCTTGGGATGGTGTCCGAAGTTAACCAATAATCCAACCCGCAGCCCCGTGGCGTGAAGGTAGTTGATCACTTGCGCGCGATGCTCATCCGCAAGCTCTGAAACCGCCTTTAACTCCACCAAGAGAAGGCCAAAGCAGACGAAATCCGGTTTGTAAGTCTGGCGCAATGGCCGTCCCTTGTAACTCAAGACCAACTCCGGTTGGGCGACGAAAGGCACCTTTCGTCCGCTCAACTCCAGTTCGAGGCATTCTTGATAAACCGCCTCCAAGAACCCGCAGCCCTTGTCCTTATAGACCTCAAAACACGCGCCCATCACCTGATAGCATTCATCTTTCAGCATCAGCTCCGGGTCGGTCTTCATTTTCGTGCCCTTTCGTGTGTTTAGTGGGCCAACTTCAGATTCCTGCGTCCGCCACGATTTCCCCGCCCCGCAGCCGCAACGTGCGGCCGCAGCGCTTGGCCAGCTCGGCGTCGTGCGTGACCAGCACCAGCGTCGTGCCTTTTTCCCGGTTCAATTCAAAGATCAGCTCGGTCACCACCGCCGCCGTCGCGCCGTCGAGATTTCCCGTGGGCTCGTCGCAGAAAAGGATGCGCGGTTCGGTCACAAAGGCCCGCGCCAGCGCCACCCGCTGTTGTTCGCCGCCCGAGAGTTGCACCGGGTAGTGCCCCAAGCGGCCGCCCAGCCCGACCCGCGCCAGCAGCGCCCGAGCGTTCTGCTCCGCCGCGCGCGCCGCCGCCCCGCGCAGCCCGCGCAGTTCCAGCGGCACGAGCACGTTTTCCAAGGCGGTGAGCGACGGGATGAGCTGGAAGTTCTGGAAAACAAAACCCGTGGTCTCGTTGCGCACCCGCGCGCGTGCGTCCTCGCTCAGGCCGCCCAGCTCCCGCCCGGCCAGCGCGACCGTGCCCGCGCTCGGCTGGTCCAGTCCGGCGCAAAGCCCGAGCAAGGTCGTCTTACCGCTCCCGCTCGGCCCGACCAGCGCGAGCGATTCGCCCGCCGCGAGCGTGAAACTCGCGCCCCGGAGCACGGTGAGCGGCCCCGCCGCCGTGGCGTAGGTGCGGCACACGTTATCGACTTCGAGAATGGCGGCGGGTGTCGTCATGAGTGGGAGATTTGGTGATCGACCAACAAGACCCTCGTCGCGCGCTTTCGCAATCGCCGCGCGCTTTACCCGGTGTTTTCGGGCTTGCATCCAACCTGCAAAATCGGGCTCGCTCCGACTCGGTCCCGTTCCAACTCAACCCGCGCCCATCATGAAACACGCCGTATCCTATCTCATGATCAATCGCGGTAAGCGCGCGGTGCCTCCGACCTCAACCTAAGGTCCCGGGCCCGCCGCACCAAGAGCGGGCCCCCGTCGAAAACCTCCACCTCGTTTTCCCCGAACCCGCTCCCTTCCCGGAGCGGGTTTTTCGTTTTTCCACGTCCACGTCCTTTCGCATGCCATCCACCTACACGATCCTCTGGCGCCTTCTGCGCGGCCAGCGCCTGCGCTACGCCTTCGCCCTCGGCTGCCTCGCCTTCGCCATCCTGCTCGCCTACGCCGTGCCGCTGGTCGGGGGCGTCACGCTCGACCACGCCCTGGGCGGCAAGCCCGCCGTCGCCTCCTCCCCTTTGCTCGCCGCCATCCTGCGTCTCCTCGGCGGGGCGGATTTCCTGCGCGCCCATCTCTGGCTCGCGCCCGTCGCCATGGTAGCGCTCAGCGCCCTGGCCGGCGGCTTTAACTACCTCAAGGGCTGGCAGGTCTCGCTGGCGAGCGACGGCATCGCGCGCCGCCTGAAAAACGAGCTCTACGAACATATCAACCATCTTCCCGCCCGCCACCTCGACCGCGTCGACACCGGCGACCTCGTGCAGCGCTGCACCAGCGACGTCGAGACCACGCGCCAGTTCCTCGCCGTGCAGGTCACCGAGATCGGCCAGGCCGTCATCCTCGCCGCCACCGCCTTGCCGCTCCTGCTCGCGCTCGACGCGCCGATGACACTCGTCTCGTTTTCCCTCGTCGGCCCGCTCGTCGCCTACGGTTACGTCTACTTTCGCCGTGTGCGCCACGCCTTCAAGGCGGTGGACGAGGCCGAGGGCGCGCTCACCGGCGTCATCCAGGAAAACCTCACCGGCATCCGCGTGGTCCGCGCCTTCGCCCGCCAGGAGCACGAGATCGCGCGCTTCGCCGGCCCCAACGCCGCCTTCCGCGACCGCAACCTCCGCCTCCTGCGCCTCATGTCCTGGTATTGGTCGATCAGCGATTTCGTTGCGCTCTCCCAGCTCGGTCTCGTGCTGCTGGTCGGCGCCCGCTCCATCGCCCACGGCACGCTGAGCGTCGGCGTGCTATTCACCTTCCTCGCCTACCTCGGCATCATGCTCTGGCCGGTGCGCCAGATGGGCCGCATCCTCACCGAGCTGGGCAAGACCACCGTCGCCGTCGGCCGCATCCACGAGATCCTCTCCGTCCCGCGCGAGCCCGAGCCGCCGGACAATCCCTTCCTCACCGCCGCCCCGCTCGGCGGCGCGCTCACCGTGCGCGACCTGCGTTTCGGCCACGCCGCCGACCGCCACGCCCTCGACGGCATCTCCTTCGAGGTCCGGCCGGGCGAGACACTCGCCATCCTCGGCCCGTCCGGCGCCGGCAAGAGCACCCTCATGCACCTCCTGCTCCGGCTCTACGACTACGAGCAGGGCTCCATCCGGCTCGACGGGCGCGAACTCTCCTCCCTGCCCCGCGCCTGGGTGCGCCGTCAACTCGGCGTGGTCTTGCAGGAGCCGTTCCTCTTCGCGCGGACCTTGCGCGACAACCTGCGCCTCGGTCGCGGTGACGCGCCCGACCACGAGATCGAGGAGGCCGCCCGCGCCGCCTGTATCCACGATACCATCACGAGTTTTCCCGACGGCTACGGCACGCTCATCGGCGAGCGCGGCATCACGCTCTCCGGCGGCCAACGCCAGCGCGTCGCCCTCGCCCGCGCCATCCTCAAGCGCCCGCCCATCCTACTCCTCGACGACGCGCTCAGCGCGGTGGACGGCGAGACCGAGGCCCTCATTCTCGACGCCCTGCGCCAGCGCCGCGGTCAGGCCACCACGCTCGTCATCGCCCACCGCCTATCCACCCTCGCCCACGCCGACCGCGTGATCGTGCTCGACCACGGGCGCGTCATCCAGTCCGGCACCCACGCCGAGCTCTCGGTCCAGGAGGGCCTCTACCGCCGCCTCTGGGAAATCCAGACGAGCGTCCAAACCGACCTCCAGCGCGAACTCCGCGCCACCTGACCGACCATCCCGCGCCCGTTCCTGCCTCATCTCTGACTTCTAGCTCCTAGCTCCTTTCCGTCATGTCCGCTCCCGCCTACCAACAAGAAGACGAGTTCCACTCGCGCCTCGACACCGGCCTCTGGTGGCAACTCTTCCGGCGCGCCCTGCGCCTGAAACGCCACCTCGTGCCGCTCGCCGTCGCCGCCGTGCTCATCGCCGTCTGCGACGCCTCCTTCGCCCACATCACCCGCTGGGTGATCGACGGCGTGGTGCGCGACGGCGCGAACGCCAACTTCACCGCCTACGCCGCCGCCTACCTCGCGGCCACGCTGACGCTCTGCGTCTGCGTGTGGACCTTCATCGAGGCAGCCGGCAACATCTCCAACCGCCTCGCGCACGACATCCGCCGCGATGGCTTCGCCAAGCTCCAGTCCCTCGAATTCGCCTACTACGACAGCCGTCCCGTCGGCTGGCTGATCACGCGACTCACCGGCGATTGCGACCGCCTCGCCCGCGTCATCGCCTGGGGCCTGCTCGATATCGTCTGGGGCACGAGCTACGTGATCATGATCGCGGCCAGCCTGCTGTGGATGAACTGGCGCCTCGCCCTCATCGTGCTCGCGGTCGTGCCACCGCTCGCCCTCGTCTCAAAGTTTTACCAGCGCCGCATGCTGCTCTCCGCGCGCGAGGTGCGCCGGCACAATTCGCAAATCACCGCGGCCTTTAACGAGTCCATCCAAGGCGTGCGCACGACCAAGACGCTGGTGCGCGAGCGGGAAAACCTCGCCGAGTTCGAGCGCCTCTCGACCAACATGTTCGACGCCGCCGTGGTCAGCGCGCGCCAGAACGCGGTCTATTTCCCCATCGTGACCACGCTGGGCAGCCTCGCCGCCGGCCTCGCGCTCTGGCGCGGCGGCGTGCTCGCGCTCGGCGACGGCATCACCCTCGGCACCCTGGTCGCGTTCATCAATTTCGCCGGACAGTTTTTCAACCCCATCAACCAGATGGCGCAAAAACTCACCGAGCTGCAGGGCGCCCAGGCCGCCGGCGAACGCGTGATGGGGCTGCTCGCCACCGAGCCCGCCATTCAGGATTCGCCCGCCGTGCGCGCGCGGATCGCGGAGGCAAACTCCACCGCGCCCTCCGACCCCGCCCACGCCTTCGACGGCGGCGACGCGAACATCCACACCATCGAGTTTCGCGACGTCACGTTCGCCTACGCGAGCGGTCCGGTGGTGCTCGATCATTTCAACCTTGTCGTGCGCGCGGGGGAGACCATCGCGCTCGTCGGCCCGTCGGGCGGCGGCAAGAGCACGCTGGTGTCGCTGGTGTGCCGTTTCTACGAGCCGACCTCCGGCCAGATCCTGATCAACGGCGTCGACTACCGCGAACGCGCTCTCGGCTGGCTCCAGGCCCGGCTCGGCATCGTGTTGCAGACGCCGCATCTGTTCAAAGGCACGGTGCGCGAAAACATCCGCTACGGCCGCCTCGCCGCGACCGACGCCGAGGTCGAGCAGGCGGCGCGACTGGTCAACGCGCACGAGTTCATCATGCAGTTGGAGAACGGATACGAAACGCCGGTGGGCGAGGGCGGCAACCGCCTCTCCGCCGGACAGCGCCAGCTCGTGTCCTTCGCGCGCGCTCTGATCGCCGACCCGCAGCTCTTCATCATGGACGAGGCGACTTCCTCGATCGACACCGAGACGGAACAGCTCATCCAGCGCGGGTTGGAGACCATCTTCGCCGGACGCATCAGCTTCGTCGTCGCCCACCGCCTGAGCACGATCCGCCGCGCCGACCGCATCCTGGTCATCGCCAAGGGCCGCATCGAGGAGTCCGGCACGCACGAGGAGCTGCTCGCGCGGCGCGGCCACTACCACGACCTCTACACCAGCCAGTTCCGCCGCGAACGGCAAGAGGCCGCGCTGGATGCCGTCTGAGCGCCCAGCATTTGCACGCCGCGTCGAACCCTTCATACTGACCGGGACATGTTCCGCGCCTTCTTTTTCATCCTGCTGGCCCTTGTCTGCGCCTCCGCCTCGCACGCGCAAACCGCCGCCGCGCCCGCCGCGCGCACCATCCTCGTGCTGGGCGACAGCCTGACCTTCGGCTACGGCCTGCCCGACCCCGCCACCCAGGCCTACCCCGCCCTGCTCCAGCAAAAACTGGACGCCCGCGCCGCCGCCGCGCCCTCCTCCGCCGCCCGATGGCGGGTGGTCAACGCCGGCGTCTCCGGCGACACCACCTCCGGTGGCTTGCGCCGCGCCGACTGGGTTTCCCGCCAGCCCGTCGCCGTCCTCGTGCTCGCCCTCGGCAGCAACGATGGCCTGCGCGGCCTCGACCCCGCCTTGATCGAGGCAAACCTCGCCGCCATCGGCGACCGCCTCGCGGCGAAAAACCCCGGCCTGCGCGTGCTGCTGGTCGGCCAGCGCATGCCCGTGAGCATGGGCGACTACGCCGCGCGGTTCGAAACCGTTTTCCCCCGCCTCGCCGCCGCCCGCGGCTGGGCCCTCGCGCCCTTTCTGCTCGAAGGCGTCGGCGGTGGATTCACCTGGGGTGCTGTGGTTCTGAAAT
>JAIXVP010000419.1 GCA_027482905.1 Opitutaceae bacterium | reverse complement strand
GGCCCCAGACGTCGCGGAGGAGTTGGCGGTGGGTCACGACCTTGCCCCGGTGCTGAAGCAGCAGGCGGAGGAGGGCATACTCCTTCACCGTGAGATGCAGATCGGCGCCGTCCCGGGTGACGGTGCGCTGGGTGAAATCGACCTCGACCGCGCCGAAGCGCACGACGCTCAGCTCGGCGGCGGGTTGGACGCGGCGCAGCAGGACGCGCATGCGGGCGAGCAATTCGCCCCCGCCGAAGGGTTTGGTCAGGTAGTCGTCCGCGCCGGCGTCGAGCGCGGCGATCTTCTCCGCCTCACCGTCACGCACGGAGAGAATGAGCACGGGCAACTGGGTCCATTCGCGCAGGCGGCGGAGCACCTCCAGACCGGCGAGATCGGGCAGGCTGAGGTCGAGGATGATGGCGTCAGGCCGCTGGACGGCGGCCTCGTTCAGGCCGAGCGCGCCGGTGGCCGCCTCGCGCACGCGGTGGCCCGCCGCCTCGAGGGTGAGGCGCAGGAGCCGGCGGATCTGGATCTCGTCGTCGATGACGAGGATGTCGGGCGCGGCGACGTTCATTCGGCGGGCACCTTACCGTGGGGGGCGTAGGGCAGGTAAACCGTGAAAACCGCGCCGCCGCCGGGGTTTTCGCCCGCGACGATCTCGCCGCCCTGGGCGACGACGAAGCCGCGGATGATGGAAAGGCCGAGGCCCAGCCCGCCCGCGCGGGCGGCGTCGCCACGCTGGAATTTTTGGAACAGCCGTTCGCGCATCGCGGCGGGCAGGCCGGGGCCGCGATCGGCCACGGTGAAGAAAACCCGGTCGCGGGCCGGCTCGATCCCGGCGGCGAGAAAGATCGGCGTGCCCGGGGGCGTGTGGTGGGCGGCGTTGAGGAGCAGGTTGGCGATGACCTGTTCCATCAGCGCGGTGTCGGCGCGGAAAAGCGGCAAGTCGTCCGGGATGGCGGTCTCGAAGGGGTGGGCGTCGAGCGAATCGCGCACGCCCTCGACGGCGGCGTTCACCAGGTCGTGGGCGTCGCACCAATCGAGGCGCGGGCGGAGCGCGCCCGATTCCAGCCGGGTCTGGTCGAGGAGGTTGTTGACCAGCAGGTTCAGGCGGCGGGTGGCGGTGCGGATCTCGGCGGTGAGTTCGCCGCGGCAGCCGTCGTCTGCGGTCGCAAGGGCCTCGGTGGCGGCGGCGAGCACGGCGAGAGGGGTTTTGAGTTCATGGGACACGCCGTCGAGCAGGGCGCGGTGCAGCCGGTCGGATTCGGCGAGGAGTTTTTCGCGTTCCCCGGCGGCGCGGAGCGACTCGCGCTCGACCACGAGGGCGAGCTGGCTGGCGAAGCTCTCCGCGAGGTCGCGCTGCGCGAGGGTGAGGGTGTCCTCCGGCGCGACGCGGATCACGAACACGCCGACCGCGCGTTCGTCGCGGACGAGGGGCAGATAAAAGCCCTCGGCGGCGGGCAGGGTGTCGGTGAAGCGGCCCGCCTTCTTCCGGTTGCGCCAGGCCCAGTCGGCGACGCCGCGTTCTTTTTCGGACAGGTAAAACGAGCCCGCGAAGTGGGGGGCGGGGTCTCCGGTCGAGTCGTGGCCGACCAGCACGGCGGTGCTGGCGCGGAACAGGGTGTCGGCCTGGCGGAGCGCCGCGAAAACCGCTTCGTCGAGGGTGCGGGCGGCGCCGAGCGCCTGGGTGAGGTGGAGCAGGGCGGTGGCGCGCTCCTCGCGCAGGCGTTCGTGGCGTTCGGCGGCGCGGATGCGCGCGGTGAGCTGGCCGGAGACGAGCGCGACCACGAAGTAGGTGCCGAACATCATGCCGTCCTCCAGTTTCGCGATGACGAAGGTGTAGAGCGGCGGGATGAAGAGGAAGTTCCAGGTGAGGGCGCTGGCCACGCCGGCCGCCAGCACCGGCCATCGGCCGACACGCAGGCTGAGGGCGATGACGGCTAGCAGGTAGAGCAGGCCTATGGCGAGGTAGCCGGCGTAGGGGGCGATGAGCAGGCCCGCGACCGTCAGGGCGACGAGCACGGCGGCGACCTCCGCGTATTCGCCGGCCGGCGACGAGGCGGCGGGATGGAAATCGAGCCAAGTGCCGGGGTTTTCGGCGGCGCGCTCGGCGGGGACGACGTAGATGTCGATCGGGCCGCCGCGGCGCAGAAGGCGTTGCACCAGGCTGCCGCCGCGCAGCAGGTCGAGCCAGCGGGGCGAGCGGGACTGGCCGACGACGATCTGGGTGGCGTTGTTCTGGAGGGCGACGCGCACGAGGGCGGCGACGATGTCGTCGTCGTGGGTCACGACCACCTCGGCCCCGAGCTCGCGGGCGAGGGCGAGGTTTTTCTCTAGCCGGCGCAGGCTCTCGGCGTCGAGGGGGCGCGAGGACTCGACGCTCACCGCGATCCAGGCCGCGCCCTGGGCGGCGGCCATGCGGCGGGTCCAGCGGACGAGCTGGGTGGAGAAGGGACTGGGGCCGACCGCGACGAGCAGGCGTTCGCCGGAGCGCCACACGGTCTGCGGCGAGCCGGTGGCGCGCAGCTCGCGGAGGCGTTTGTCCACCCGCTCGGCCACGAAACGCAGCGCGAGTTCCCGGAGGGCGGTGAGGTGGGCGTCCTTGAAAAATCCCTGCGCGGCGGCGGCGGCGCGGTCGCCGAGGTAGACCTTGCCCTCGCGCAGACGTTCAAGAAGGGATTCGGGCGGGAGGTCGATCAGCTCGATCTGGTCGGCGAGTTCGAACACCGAGTCGGGCACGGTCTCGTGCACGGTGGCGCCGGTGATCTGGCGGACGGCGTCGGCGCGGGACTCGAGGTGCTGGACGTTGAGGGTGGTGTAGACGTCGAGGCCGGCGTCGAGCAGCTCGATCACGTCCTGGTAACGTTTCGGGTGGCGCGAACCGGGGGCGTTGGTGTGGGCGAACTCGTCCACCAGGACCAATTTCGGGCGGCGGGCGAGGATGGCCTCGAGGTCGAGTTCGGACAGCTCGGCGCCGCGGTGCAGGATGATTTTGCGCGGCACGACGGGCAGGCCGGCGAGCAGCGCCTCGGTCTCGGCGCGGCCGTGGGTCTCGACGATGCCTACGACCAGGTCGACGCCGTCCAGCAGCTCACGCTGGGCGGCACGAAGCATGGCGTAGGTCTTGCCCACGCCGGGGCACATGCCGAAGAAGATCTTCAGGCGCCCGCGCCGCGCGCGCGCCTCGTCGCGGCGGAGGGCGGCGAGCAGGGCGTCGGGATCGGGGCGCGACGGCGCGGACATCGCGTCAACGTATCGCGTCCAGCGCGCGGTTCAGCAAGAGGACGTTCACGGTGGGTTCGCCGAAGAGTTTCAGGTCGCGGTCGGCGGTGTGGGCGGCGACGAGCGATTCGACCTCGGCGGGGGGCAGGGCGCGGACGCGGGCGACGCGGGCGGCCTGGAGGCGGGCGTTGGCGAGGCTGATGTGGGGATCGAGGCCGCTGGCGGAGGCGGTGAGGGCATCGGCCGGCACGGGGGCGTCGGGGGCGAGGCCGTTGGTCGCACGGTAGGTGGCGACGCGATCGCGGATGGCGTCGGCGAGTTTTTGGCTGGTGGGGCCGAGGTTGGAACCGGAGGACGCGGCGGCGTCGTAGCCGGCGCCGGCGGCGGAGGGGCGGGGTTGGAAGTATTTCTCGGAGGTGAAGGCTTGTCCGATCAGCGACGAGCCGACGACGGTGCCCGACGCGTCGGTGATCAGGCTGCCGTTGGCCTGGGCGGGGAACAGGGCCTGGCCGGCGGCCCAGACGGCGAGCGGGTAGGCGCCGCAGAGCAGGAAGGCGAACAGGAGGGTGACGACGACGGACGTTTTGATTTCGGCGAGGAAGGATTTCATGGGCGGAAGGGGACGGACGGAATGAGTTTAACCACGAAGGGCGCGAAGGACACGAAGGGGCGGAGCGCGGGAGGCGTGGATTAGACGAGGTGGAGGGCGTTGATCAGGACATCGATCAGCTTGATGCCGGCGAAGGGGATGAGCATGCCGCCGAGGCCGTAGACGAGCAGGTTGCGGCGCAGCAGGGCGGCCGCGCCCATCGGGCGATAGGCGACGCCGCGCAGGGCGAGCGGGATGAGGGCGATGATCACGAGGGCGTTGAAAATTACCGCGCTCAGGATGGCGCTGGCGGGGGACGCGAGGCCCATGATGTTGAGCGGGGCGATGGCGGGGAAGGCGCCCACCAGCATGGCGGGGATGATGGCGAAGTATTTGGCGATGTCGTTCGCGATGCTGAACGTCGTCAGCGAGCCGCGGGTGATGAGCATCTGTTTGCCGATCTCGACGATCTCGAGGAGCTTGGTCGGATTGCTGTCGAGATCGACCATGTTGCCGGCCTCCTTGGCGGCCTGGGTGCCGGTGTTCATGGCGACGCCGACGTCGGCCTGGGCGAGGGCGGGGGCGTCGTTGGTGCCGTCGCCGGTCATGGCAACGAGGTGGCCCTTGGCCTGTTCCTCGCGGATGCGGGCGAGCTTCATCTCGGGCGTGGCCTGGGCGAGGAAATCGTCCACGCCGGCCTCGGCGGCGATGGCGGCGGCGGTGAGCGGATTGTCGCCCGTGATCCTGACGGTGCGGATGCCCATGCGGCGCAGCTCGGCGAAGCGCTCGCGTATGCCGCCTTTGACCACGTCCTTCAGGAAAACGACGCCGAGAACGCGGGGCCCGT
>JAIXVP010000016.1 GCA_027482905.1 Opitutaceae bacterium | reverse complement strand
GACTTCCTCGTCCTCCAGGGCGGCAACGGCGAACTGGCCGTGCGCGCCGGCTCGTGGAAATTCATCCCCGACCTCGACCTCGTCGAAGGCTGGAAAGCCAAGGCCAAGACCCCGGGCGCCCCCGCCCGCCCCGGCCTCTTTGATCTCTCCGTCGATCCCGGCGAAACCCAAAACCTCGCCGCCGAAAATCCCGCCGAGGTGCGGCGCATCGCCGACCGACTCGCCGCCCTGCGCGCGACTAAACCCGCCCCCGCCCTCTGATCGCTTCCTTTCCAACCTTCCCTCCCGCCATGTCCACGCTCGCAGCTCTTCCCGCCCGTCGTCTAGGCGCGGCCCTTTTTCTCCTCGGCCTCTCGTTGGCCGTTTCCCCGACTCCGGCCCGCGCCGAAGACGACTCGCGCGTGGACCGCTCGCTCGACCGCGCCATCGACCCCGCGTTCGCGGTCCAGCCTCTCGCCGTCAACCAGATCGGCTACGAAACCGCCCGCGCCAAACGTTTCACCGCCCCCAAGGCCGCCGACGGCACCCCCTTCACCGTGCGACCGGCCGCCGGCGGCGACGCCCTTTTTGAAGGCGTCATCCGAGCCGGCGTCGGCGATTTCTCCGCCTTCCGGCCCGCCGACTCCCCGACGCGTTATGTCGTCGAGTTGACCGGTGCCGCGCCCGCCGTCAGCGACCCCTTCCTCGTTCGCTCCGACCTCTATCACCAGCAGTTTTGGCAGCCGGCGGTGGACTTCCTGATCGACTCCCGCTCCGCCGTGGGCACCCACGCCTCCGCCTACGGCGGCTGCCCGTGGCGCGACGGCACCTACTATGACGCCATCATCCCCGCCTTGGTGATGTTTTACCTCGCCGACCCGACCGCGGTCCGGGCCATGCCCCGGCAAATGGATTGGGCGGCCGACAAGGCGCGCGTCACCGCCGCCGGCTTCGAGTTCACCGAAAAGGATCCCGGCGGGAAGGGCTTCATGAATTCCGTGCGGGCCTATTACGATCTCGAGGCCCCCGCCGCCGACGCCCCGGACGTGGTCAAACTCATCCACTGGGGCGCGGGGTTCTACCTCGTCAATCCCCTCACCCAGGACCCCTCGTCCGATCCGGACAAATGGAAGGTCCATCCGCAGACCGTCGAGCAGGTGGCCTACGTGGTGTGGGCCTGGCCGGCGCTCAAACAATGGCTCCCGGAATCCTTCTACCTGCGCTGCCGCGATTTTGTATTCGGCCACTGGAGACCGTCCCTGCAGCCGGGTTCCTGGTGGGCCCCGAAAACCTACCTCGCACCCGAGGACCTGAAGGAGGGCAACCCCATGGGCGGCCTGCTCCACCCCTACAAGGGACGCCACGCGCCCGGGCACTCCATCGTGCCGAATCTTCTCCTGCACGAGGTCGCCAAACGCGAAGGCCGGGATGACGCCGGAGTCTATCTCGACGCCGCCGTGAAGCAGGCCGAGTGGTGTATTCAAAATCTGGACTGGAACGACCCGCGCACGACCAAGGGCCACCGGATGAGCGAGCACCGCACCATCCCCAACCTCGTCTGGCTGCTGCAAAAATACCCCGACCGGGCTCCGGCCGGGCTGAAGGAAAAAATCCACGCCTGGGTGGATGTCGCCCTCTCCCGTTCGGACAACTTCTGGGACTACCGCCGCTTCGACCTGCAGGACCACTGGTCGATTCCCAAGGTCAACGACGTGGGCAATCTGATCGGATTCCCCGCCATCGCCACCGCCGCGGGCTGGGTCTTGGACGACCCGGCGAAAAAAGCCCGGCTGGAGCAGATCAGCACCGCCGCCGTGGATCACCTCTTCGGGCGCAACCCGCGCCTCGCCGCCGCCCCCGCGAAACCGGAGATGGGCTTTCCCGAGGTCGAACGCGGCTGGCCGAAACATCACAAGGAAGGCATCTGCGCCCGATTGGAACTCTGCCGCGGCTCCCTCTCCGCCGCTCCCGGCAGCGAGATGTTTCCCTTCAACCCCGACGGCGCCTACCGCCACGCCGAGGGCTGGGTCAACTACGGCGCCGCGTGGTGCATCAGCCTGGCCTACCTGAAGTTCGACGCCGCCGGGAAAACCACCCCTACCCCCTGATTTATGAAAATACTCGGCATGCGCTGGTGGATCGTGGCCCTGGTCTTCCTCGCCGCGGTCCTGAACTACGTGGACCGCCAGGTCCTCTCCGTCCTCGCCCCCACCATCCAAGCGGACCTGGGGCTGGATAACCGCGACTATGCGAATATCCTGAACATATTCCTGATCGCCTACACCCTCGCCTACCTCGTCTCAGGCAAGCTGGTGGACCGCATGGGCACTCGGAACAGCACCCTGCTCTTCGTCGTCTGGTGGTCCTTGTCCAATCTGGCCACCGCCTGGGCGCAAGGCATGCGCTCGATGAGCGCCTTGCGTTTCTCCCTCGGTCTCGGCGAGGCCGGCATCTGGCCGGCCGCCTCCAAGATCGTGTCCGAGTGGTTCCCCTCGCGTGAACGCGCGCTCGCCATCGGATTCTATACGATGGGTGCGACCATCGGCGCGACCGTGGCGCCCTACATCGTGATCCCGCTCGCGGCCTATGATTACGCGGGCAACCTGCCGTGGGTAAACTCGCTCTTCGGCCACGGAACCGGCTGGCGCATGGCCTTTCTGATCACCGGCCTTCTGGGCGTCATCTGGGTCGTCCCGTGGCTCCTGCTTTACCGCAAGCCAAACGAAAGTCGCTTCATCACCCAGGCGGAACGGGATCTTATCCAAGACGGGGCTCCCCCCGCCAATCCTGCCACCGACGAGAAACCGTGGTCCTGGGGCAAGGTGCTGAGCTTTAAACCGCTCTGGCTGCTCCTCGTCGGCCGCCTGCTCACCGACCCGGTCTGGTATTTTTATCAATTCTGGTTCGCGAAATACCTGAACACCGATCGCGGCGTGGCCCAATCGGATCTCACCATCACGTGGATCGTTTACGCCGCCGCCGGAGTTGGCTCCCTCGCGGGCGGATGGCTGTCCGGGGTATTGATCAAACGCGGATCGGATCCCTTGCGGGCCCGCCTGTGGGTCATGCTCGGCTGCGCCTGCATCACCCCGCTCTCGCCCTTGATCGCGACCGTCAGCGGTCTGCCGCCCACCATGGTGCTTACCGGCGTTGTCGTTTTCGCCTCCCTGTCGTGGCTGATCAACATCAGCGCCCTGATCGTGGACGTGGCCCCCAAACACTCGCTGGGAACGATCTTCAGCGTGGTGGCGGCGGGCAGCACTATCGGCGGCATCATCATGAACATGATCGTGGCCGTAATGGTTTCCGGGCCCTCTACCAAGGCGGCCGGATTCATGGATGCGGCCTTCCAGAAGCTGCTCGGCCCGCTGCTCGAGTTGGTTTCCGGCCAGGGCTACGGCCCTTGGTTCATGGCCATGGCCTTCCTGCACCCCCTCGCCTTGTTGATCCTGTGGTTCGGCGGCATCGCCCGCTCCGCCGCACCAAGCTCACCCTCCCCGCGATGACGATACGATTCCCCTTGCTGGCATTGCTCGTCGCGGCCGCGACGCCCTCGCTGCGCGCGCTTGAGCTGCCCAATATCTTCTCCGACCACATGGTCCTGCAGCAGGGCCAGGCCCTGCCGGTCTGGGGCCGGGCCGACGCCGGCGCCACCGTGAAGGTGACCTTCGGTAAGCAGTCCGTCGAGACCGTCGCCGACGCCGAGGGCAAATGGCTGGCCAAGCTCGCGCCGGAAACCGCCAGCGCCAAGCCCGCCACCCTACAGGTGCGCAGCGGCGAAAAGGACATTGTATTCGAAGACGTGCTGGTCGGCGAGGTCTGGCTATGCTCCGGCCAGTCCAATATGCAGGTGAAGGTGGAAAACAGCCTGAACGGCGACCTGTTTATCCTGGGCGGGAGCAACCCCTTGGTCCGGCTGTATCAAATCGAAATCATCCCCTCGACCACGCCGCGATTCTCGGCGAAGGCGAAGTGGACGCCCACCGACGCGCCGAACATCGCCCGCTTCAGCGCGGTGGGTTTTCATTTTGGCACCGTTCTACAATCCATCCTCGGTGTTCCGGTCGGCCTGGTCGGCGCCTACGCTGGCGGCACCCCGGCGATCGCGTGGACCCGTCCCTCGGCATTTCCTCAGCATCCGCTCCTGCTGCAACACGTCGCCGACTGGGAGGCGGGCATGCCGACCTTCGCCGCGCGCAACGCCGTGTATAAAACCGAACTCGCGGCATGGAAAAAAGCCCGGGGCATGGCGCCAAACGCGGATATCAACCCGTGGGCCTACGACACCGCACCCAAACCGGAACCCTACGATCCCCTCGGCACAAAACGCCCCGGCGTGCTGGCCAACGGCATGTTGGCCACCGTGGCCCCCTACGCGCTCCGCGGCGCGATCTGGTATCAAGGCGAGGCCGACGCCGGCTGGGCGCCCGAACAATACCACGAACGCCTCGCCGTGATGGTGGAGGATTGGCGGGTGTGGTGGAACAATCCCACCCTCGCCTTCGGGTTGGCGCAACTGGCCAACTTTAAAAAACCGGTCGCCGAACCCACGGATGAAAAGTGGCCGCGCCTCCGCGAAAGCCAGCGCCGCTTCGTGCAAAACGTTCCCCACAGTGGACTGGCCGTGACGATCGATGTCGGCGAAGCCAACGACATCCATCCGTTGGACAAAGAAAGCGTCGGCCAGCGTCTCGCCCGCTGGGCCCTGGCCGACATTTATAAAAAGCTCAACCTCCGCGGCGGTCCGGAACCGACCGGCGCCGAGTTCACCGACCAGGTCCTTGTCCGCTTCCAATCCACCGGCGGCGGACTCTGGGTCTTCAACGGCGGTCCCCTGCAGGGCTTCACCCTCGCCGGCCCCGACGGCGTGTTCCACCACGCCCAAGCCGAGCTCAAGGGCAAAGACGCCGTGGTGGTCAGGTGCCCCGAAGTGCCCGCCCCCCAGGCCGTCCGCTACGCCTGGGCCATGAATCCACGCGGCGCGAACCTGAGCAATATACAACGCCTGCCGGCCGGTCCTTTCGAGCTCACCAAAAATCCCCGGCCCCCGACCGCCGCTGCGAGCCCATGAACCATCGCTTTCTAACATGGCTTGAATCAAGCCGACGCGCCATCGGACTGCTGACTCTGCTGGCAAGCGTGGCGGGCCCCGCCTTGCCGGCGCTGGAGCTGCCGACTATCTTCTCCGAACACATGGTCCTGCAACAAGGCCAGCCCCTGCCCGTCTGGGGCCGGGCCGACGCCGGCGCCACCGTGACGGTGACCTTTGGCAAACAATCCGCCCAGACCACCGCCGACGCCGACGGCCGCTGGTCGGCGCGGCTGGCGCCCGAACCGGCCAGCGCCACGCCCGCAACCCTGCGGGTGCGCAGCGGAACCTCCGAGGTCGTCTACAACGACGTGCTGGTCGGCGAGGTCTGGCTCTGCTCCGGCCAATCGAACATGCAGATCATGGTGAAGGACAGCCTGAACGCCGACCTGGTCGCGCTCGGCGGTGGCAACCCCATGCTCCGGCTCTATACGGTGGATCGAACCGCCTCCACCACCCCCCGTTTTTCCGCCACGACCAAATGGACGACCTCCACCCCGACGGCGATCAATCAATACAGCGCGGTGGGCTTTCATTTTGGCGCGATGCTGCGCAAAACTCTCGACGTGCCGGTCGGATTGATCGCCGCCTCCTGGGGCGAAACGCCGGCCATCGCCTGGACCCGCCCGTCGGTCTTGGATAAGCATCCCTTGTTTATTGAACACGTCGCCGAGTGGGAACGAGGCATGAAGCTGTTCCCCGAACGCCACGCCGTTTATAAAACCAAATGCGAAGCCTGGAACCGGGCCAAGGGCAACCCTCCCGACGCGAAGGTGGACCATTGGACCTATCGCGATGCCCCCAAGCCCCCGTCCTACGACCCTAACGGCTCGAAGCGCCCCGGCAACCTCGCCCAGGGCATGCTGGCCACGGTCGCGCCCTTCGCCCTGCGCGGGGTCATTTGGTATCAAGGCGAAAATGATACCATGTGGGTTCCGGAAAAATACCACGAACGCCTCGCCCTGATGGTGCAAGACTGGCGCGTCTGGTGGAACAACCCCGACCTCGCTTTTGGCGTCGTCCAACTAGCCGCCCACGGCCAACCCGTGACTGAACCGGGGGACGACGAATGGGCGAGGCTGCGCGAAAGCCAGCGACTTTTCGCCCGCAAAGATCCGCACGCCGGACTGGCCGTTGCGATCGACGTCGGCGAGGCCAACGCCATCCATCCCTTTGACAAAGAAACCATCGGCCAGCGTCTGGCCCGCTGGGCCCTGGCCGACATCTATAAAAAGATCCTCCTGCGCGGCGGTCCCGAACCGGTCGAGACCACTTTCGGTCAAGTGGTCCGCATTCGTTTTGATTCGGTCGGCGGCGGACTATGGGCCTTGAACGGCGGGCCCCTCGAGGGATTTACCCTGGCGGGTGCCGACGGCGTTTTCGTCGCAGCCAAAGCCGTCATCGAAGGCAAAAACACCGTCGTAATAAGCAGTCCCTCCGTGCCCGCGCCGCAGACCGTGCGCTACGCATGGGCGCGCAACCCGCGCGGCGCGAATCTCGCGAATAGGGAACGTCTGCCCGCCGCCGCCTTCGCCCTGACGCGTTCGGACGCGTCCGGTTCTCCCTGATTTATACAAACCCAAAACCCGTTTCATGAAACCCTTCCTCCGCCTCTTTGTTCCCGTTCTCCTGGCGCTTGCCGGCCCGGTCTTCGGACAGTCTTTTCAGCTGCCCGCGGGCCTGTCCGAGCTCGAGCGCAAACGTTTCGAACGCATCGCGTCTTTTCATATCAAGGGGGTCTGCGGTGATCGTGACCTGGATCGTCTGGCCCGTCTGGGTGTTAACACCGTGCGCGGCTACTCCATTCCCACCGTTGACGAAACCCGCGCCAAACTCGACCACGCCCATCGCCTTGGCCTGAAAATGATCGTGAGCGAGTGGATGCCGAACCAGGGCGCGAACAAACACCGCGGCGGCGGGACCTGGGAGTATGATTATAACACCCGCGGCGAAGAACTCTTGGCCAACGTCATCCGCAAGGTCGAGGGCATCGGCGACCACCCCGCCCTCCTGATGTGGGGCCTGGGCAATGAAGTCCACCTCGACGAACCCTATCTGCGCCTGGTCAACCGCATCTCCCTCGCCATCCACGAACGTTTCCCGCACCACCTGACGAGCCTGACCGTGGTCAACGTCAAGGAGCCCGGCATCGAGGCGGTGAAAAAGTTCGCACCTGATATCGATATCCTAGGCGTGCAAAGCTATAGCCTGGGCGCCGTGCGTGGCGCGCTAAAAAAAGCCGAAGCGCTGTGGGGCAAGCCGTTCTACATGTCCGAATTCAACACCAAAGGACCGTGGAATTTCGACAATACAGAGTGGGGCGTGGCCTTGGACGAGTCGGTCACCCGAAAGGTCAGCGACCTGAGGGCTTGCTATGCCGCCATCGACGAGTCGCCGCTTTGCCTGGGGTCGACCATATTCCTCTGGGGCCACGCCGTGGTCTACCGGCCGACCTACTTTAGTCTCCTGCTCGATCCGGAGCCGAACGGTCAGCCGAAAACGAGTTCATTGGACCACCTGATGATCACGCCGCAGGCCGAGGTGATGATCGAGAATTTCACCGGTCGCCCGCCCGACGGCAACCGCGCCCCGGTGCTTTCCAAACTCGAATTTGAGGGCGGGCTCAAATCCCGCCTGGCCCAACCCGGGGAGCCGATGACGGTGTTGGTCGCGGCGGAGGATCCGAACGCGGATAAGATCGAGTTTGCCACCTGGATTCTGGACTCGACCTCCCGCAATACGAAGCGCGTCGCGGGGCCCTTCCTCCAGACCACGCCGGATATGATCGTGATCAACGCGCCGGATACCCCGGGCGAATATCTTCTGCTGGTCTACGCCCGGGATAAACAGGGCGGCGCCTCCGCCAGCACCGTGGCATTCAAGGTTCCCCCTCCCAAGCCCGAGGGCGCGACACCGAAAAGCGAAACGGCCAAACTCCAAACGAAGGCGGAATAACCCGTTCCCTAGGGACAACCGACCCCACTCGGAGGAAGCCCCCCGCACCTTCCGGAGGCGGCAAATCTCGCTCCATACCGGCCCCCTCCTATGAACACGTCTTTCCGCCTTACATGTCTGGCCCTCCTGGCGCTCCCGCTCTTCGCCGTCCCGGTCCGCGCCGCGAACCTCGCCGCGCCGCCCGATGCCCCAGCGCCCGCGCCGTTGGCCGCGCGACAAAAGTTCAAAAGCAAAATCCACATTCCGGTGAAACTCGCCGCCGAGCCGACGCCGCTGCCGCCGCCGGGCTACGCGCTGGTCTTCAGCGACGAATTCAACGGCAAGGCGATCGACACCGCGAAGTGGGGTTTCCGCCTCGACAGCAAAATGCTGAGCACCCAGCGGCCGGAAAACATCTCGCTACAGAACGGCAATCTCGAGATCACCATGCGCAAGGAAACCGTGCGCGGGAAAAACTACACCGGCGGCGGCGTGATCAGCCGGCGGACGTTTGTCTACGGCTACTACGAAGCCCGCTTCAAAACCCCGCCCGCCGAGGGCTGGCACACCTCGTTCTGGGCCATGAAAAAAAGGTTCCCCGACGAACCGCCCCAGCCCCGTGCCCTCCTCGAGTTGGACTTCTGCGAACAGGACGGCGGCGATCCGCATTTTTTCAGCTTCGGCATCATCAACCAGGCGCCCAACCCAAAAAAGAAGGAATCCTGGAACGCCGGTCGCTGGGTCATCGAGGACGCTCCGGACACCTCCGCCGACTTTCACGTGTGGTCGTGTGAATTCACGCCCGAGACCACTCGCTTTTATTTCGACGGAAAGCTCATGAAGGAGCTCGGCTCCTCCGGCTTCCCCCACGACGACATGAGCGTCTGGCTCAGCGTGATCGCGAGCACCCTGAAGGGCGACCGCTGGGTGGACGAATCCAAACTGCCCAACGCCGTCGTGGTGGACTACGTGCGCGTTTATCAAAATCCCCGGCATCGCGACGCCGAAGAGGCCGTGCGAGACGCGTCCCGCTTCCGTAAACCCTCGGCGGAGCCCAAATCCAAGGACGCCGGCCCAACCGGCGGCGGAGCCCCCGCCGATCTAAACTAATCCCCGAACGTATCCGCTCCATGCCTACCCTGCCTTCGCTCCGTCCGCCACACCGCCTCGTCGCCTGCCTCGCGGGCGCCCTCGTTTTCCCCGCGCTTTTGTTCGTCGCGAACGTCGCCCCGGCGGAAACCGCGCCGCCCCCCACCCCGCCCGCGGATGCGCAAACCTCGTTCGCCGCCAAGCTCGTCAACGGGGATTTCGAGACCGGCGACATGACCGGGTGGAAAAACTGGCGGACGAAGTTTTCCCAGGTCTCCGATCAAGCCCAGGCCGGAAAACACGCGCTCGTGCTTGGCCCCGGACGGGCGAGAGCCTGCCAGGAATTGAAGATCCGCCCCAACAGCCGCTACCGGCTGTCGGCCTGGGTGAAGACCGACTCGGGGGCGGAACAAGTCGAGCTGGTCGCCAGCGATTTCGGCGGGCCGAAGATTTCTGTCGCGAGCGCCTTGACCGAATACACCCGGGTCGCGGTGGAGTTCACGTCGGCCTTTGTCGCCGACACCCTGCTGGTCACCCTCTGGCACCCATTCGGCACGGGCATGGGCTATGCCGATTCGCTGGAGCTGGAATATCTGGGCGAGGCTCCCCCGCCGGTCGTGCAGGAATTCGTGGCACCCGAGACGCGCGAGGAAAAGTCCGAGGGCGGCGTGGCCCAGTTGCCCCCGTCGGATATCAAATGGTTTCTCGACGCCAAGTTCGGCCTGTTCGTCCACTGGGGCGTCTATTCCTCGGTCGACAAAGGCAACGAATGGGTGATGCACAACAAGCGGCACACCCCGGAAGCCTATCGCGCGCTCGCCGAAAACCCGGACACCGGCTTCACCGCCGCCAAGTTTGACCCCGCCGAATGGGCCGATCTGGCCAAAAGCGCGGGCATGAAATACACGGTCCTGACCACCCGGCACCACGACGGTTACGCCTTGTTCGACAGCAAACACCCCAACAGCTGGACCAGCGTCAAACACATTGGGCGCGACCTGATCAAGGAATACACCGACGCGGTCCGTAAATCCGGCCTTCACGTCGGCCTCTATTATTCGCCGATGAGCTGGCGCTACCCCGGCTACTACAACGTCGAGGGCGAGAAAATGAATCCCAACGTCTGGGGCTACACCGCCCAGGATTGGCACAAAGAGAACGCCCGACTGATGAAAGAGGAGGTTTACGAGCAGGTCTCCGCGCTCCTTTCCCACTACGGACCGATCGAATATATGTTCTGGGACGGCGCGTGGCTGGGCCAGACCGTGAACCCCGAACTGGAGGACCGCTTCTGGGACACCGGGCGCTATCAGGACCGCAACGGCGAATGGCTGGTCGACGAGCGCTATGTCGAACGCGACCCCGTCACCAACCAGGCGCTCGGGATCATGGGGTTGGTCCGCAAACATCAGCCGCGTATGATGGTCAACAAGCGCTTCTCGTGGGTCGGCGATGTCGACGTGGACGAAGGGAGCGCGGCGTCCACCGGCGACATCCGCGTCGTCACCATGGAAAAATGCCTCTCCCTGCAAAAAGGCGGCTGGGGCCATGTCCCGAACGCCAAGGTCTTCAGCTTCGAGGAGATCGCCGTCTTTCTCTCCGACTGCGTGGTGCGAAACATCAACCTCCTCCTCAACGTCGCACCGGACCGCGAGGGCGTCATCCCGCAAAACCAGCAGGACGTCCTCCGCCAGACCGGCCGGTGGCTCGATAAAGTCGGCCCGGCGGTATACAACACTCGCGGAGGACCCTGGCAGCCGCTTCACGGCGAGTATGGCTCCACCTACGCGGGCGATAAAATCTACTGTCACGTTTACAAAGACTATCGCCACAAGGCCTCCGGGACGTTCACCACCCACTCCCTCGGCACCAAAAGAGTGCTCAAGGTCACCGACGTTTACACCGGGAAGGAACTTACCTGGAAACGGAACGACGACAACACGCTTACCATCGAAAACGTGGACTACAACCTGTTTCCCCCGGTGACCATCCTCCAGATCACCCTCAACGAGAACGTGTATGAAAACTAATCTACTGTGTTGTATAATCGCCACCTGCCTCCCGGCCCTGCTGCCCGCGGGCGTGTCGGCGACCAAAATCGCGGATTTGTTAAAACCTCACGTCGTCCTCGATGATTTCACGGTAAACGCCCCGCCGTTGATCGGGCACACCGCCTCGGGCGCCGGCAAATTCGCCCTTTCTGGCGCACTCGACGACAAGGCTTGCACCATCGTCCTGCGCCCGAAGGCGGGCGTCTGGGATATCTCGGCCTACTCCTATCTCCGGGTGGATATCACCAATCGCGGCGAGGGTATCGTGTGGATTCGAGGCCGTCTCGACAACGAAGGCGCCGTAGACTGGAAGGATAGCTCCTCCAGCATGGCCTACCTGCTACCGGGCGAACGGGCGACCCTCGGGTTTCCCTTTCAACGACCGGAAAGCGCCGACGACTCCGCGGCCATTTTTTATCCACTGGGCGCCCGGCCCAACGGCTTCCGCTATCATTGGTTGCCTTTTAAACCGGATGCGGTGATCGCCTGTCGACTCAGCATTCGTTCGGCGTCCGACACGCTGGACCTCCAGGATATCCAAGTCAGCCTGGCCCAGCCTTTTGGCGCCACGGCCAACGCGCGTTTGCTGGAGCTGCCCTACTTGGATCAGTTCGGCCAGGTGCGGCAGCTGGATTGGCCCGGAAAGCTCCGGTCCGAGGCCGATTTGGCGGCGCGTAACAAGAAGGAAATTCGCCAAACCCGAAACGACCCCGGCCCCGCCAGTTTCAATCGCTTCGGCGGTTGGAACTCCGGACCGCAGTTGAAGGCGACTGGCTTCTTTCGCACCGAGAAATACAAAGGACGCTGGTGGTTCGTGGACCCGGAAGGCCGCCTGTTCTTCTCCCACGGGGCGAACTCGATCGGTTTTGATCAACGCACCGCGGTCAAGGGCCGCGAGGCTCTCTTTGCCTGGCTGCCTTCGGAAACGGACCTGGGCGACGCCCTCCAAAAGGGAAACGTCCAGTTTATGATCGCGAATCTGCACCGCACCTTTGGTCCGGACTGGAAGTCCCACGCCTACGATCGCGTCCACCGCCGCCTGCGTCTGCTGGGCATGAACACGGTGGGCGCCTGGTCCGACCCCGAATTATACCAAAACGCCACAACCCCCTACACGCCCATCATTCATGTTTGGCGCGGGCAAAACCCGCTCGGGAAAAACGTGCCCGATCCGTTCTCCGCCGAATTCGAAAAACGTGTGGAGGACGGCCTCCGCGGGTTGCTCGGCCCCGCCGGATCGGACCCGTGGTGCCTCGGGGTTTTTATCGATAACGAATTGGGTTGGTATGAGGAATTTGTGCACAACGCCCTGGCCGGAAAGCCGGACATGCCCGCCCGCAAGGCCGTGTTCGCGTTTTTGCAGGGAAAATATGACGTAATCGAAAAACTCAACGCCGCGTGGCAGACCCAATATAAATCTTGGGAGACCTTGGACGCCTTCCCGAAGGAGTCCGAGGGTTTTGAGCAGGACCACAAGGAACTCAAACGGCTCATCGCTAGCCGCTACTATAAAGTCTGCCACGACCTGATGCGCAAGGTGCTCCCCAACCAGCTTTACCTAGGTTCGCGGATTCACAAGGCGTCGCCGGAAATCATGGAGGAGGCGGCCCGTTACGCGGACGTCGTGAGCATCAACCGCTACATGCCCCTGCCCGCCACCCAGCTGCCCGCCGGCTTGGATAAACCCGCCCTGATCGCTGAGTTCCACTTCGGCGCCCCGGACCGCGGCGTGCCCGGCGTGGGCCTCACCTTTGTCGGCGACCAGCTCCAGCGCAGCCGCGCTTACGCGGCCTATGTTCTGGATGCCGTGCTCCAACCCAATATCGTGGGCACCCATTGGTTCGCCTACACGGACCAGTCGGCCGCCGCCCGCCCCACGGTCGGCAAACCCGGCGAAAACTACCAAATCGGTTTCGTCGATGTGACCGACACCCTCTACCCCGAGATCATGCAATCCAGCCGGCAGTTGGCGGACGTGATGTATTCTTTGGCCGAAACGGATTCGATGGATCTTTTGCCCCTTCTCCAAAGCACCTGGAGCAAAAAAAAGTCCAAATCCGCGGCATGGTAAACCGCCTCCCGGATCCCACCTTCGCCCAACTCCATAATGTGGGCACCCCGCCCATCCGCCCGATGCAGCTCGCCGCCGACCAGGACTCCACCGACCGGTGGGTCGGCACCATAACCCCCGACCCCGGCGACTTAAACTGGAGCTGTGACGAAGTGACTTGGACCTTCCTGAGCCCTCCCTAAACCGCGTGCATCCCCCGCCGCGATTCCCTGTGTTTACCAAGTATGAAAACGCTCCGCGTCACCGTCAGTCTTCTCCTTATGAACGCGATCACGCCCCAAACCCGCGCGGCCGATTCCCCTTACACGGTGGATAAGGTCGACGCCAAAACCACCGCGGCGTCCGACGCGAACTGGATGTCTCGCACGCGCTTCGGCATGTTTGTGCATTTCGGACTGTATTCGATTCCGGCCGGCGTCTGGAACGGCGAGGAAATGGGGCGGAATCGTTACGCCGAGTGGCTTCGCGCCCAGTGGCGCTGGCCACAGCCCGGCGGCGGCGTCCCCCGGGGCGACTACGACACTCTTCTGGCGCGATTCAACCCCACCCGCTTCGACGCCGACGAATGGATCCGCCTGGCCGCCGGGGCCGGCATGCGCTACTTTGTCATCACCACCAAACACCACGACGGCTTCGCCCTTTGGGACTCCGCCGTGTCCGGCTACGACATCGCCGCCACCCCCTTCGGCGCCCGAGGCCGCGACCCGCTCGGCGAACTCGCGACCGCCTGCCGAAAATACAACGTAAAGCTGGGTTTCTACTATTCCCACTGGCAGGACTGGGAGCACCCCGGCGGTGCGCTCCCGCCCTGGCCCGAGGCAAAAAACGACCCGCCGCTGATCCAACCCACCGACGAGCAGTTTGAGGGCTATTGGCAGAGCAAGTGCCTGCCCCAGGTCGCGGAACTGATCGAGCGCTACCAGCCCGCGATGTTCTGGTTTGATTCCTGGGGTAAAGGGGCGAAAAGACAAATCACCGCCGCGCGCCGCGACCAGTTGATAAAACTCGTCCGCGACCGGGCGCCGTATTGCATGATCAATGGCCGGATCGCCGCCCACGACCCCTCCGGCGCGGACTTTATCTCAATGGGCGACAACCAATTTCCGGACGAGCGGGACGCCCCAAAGGCCCCGTGGGAAACACCCGGCACCATGAACCACTCCTGGGGCTACCACCGGCTCGATCATCAATGGCGCTCCTTTGATAACCTGCTCAACGCCCTTATCACCAACGCTCACCACGGCGGCGCGATCACCCTCAACGTGGGCCCCCTGCCCGATGGTTCATTCCAACAAGCCGCCACGCGCCGGCTGAAGGAATTCGCCGCGTGGATGGAAATCAACGAGTCCGCGCTCCAGCCCACCCTGCGCAGCCCCTTTCCCCGCGGCGCGCTGCCGGAAAACGTGCGCGCCACCCTCGGCACCGACCCAAAACATCCCCATTTCAACCTGTTCGTGCTTAAACCGCTGCCGGCGGGTGAGCTTATCCTGCCGCAACCGCTCGAGCTTCCGACGCCCGCCTCGGAGTTCCAAGCCCAAGTGCTCGAATCGCACGCCTGGCTGGACATCAAACTCAACACCGAAGGCCATCTCGTGATCACGATCCCCGAAGAATTGGCGGGCCTGGATCACCCCGTGATTCGCATCGGACCGGCGAACTCCCGCCCGTCGTTGTATGAAGACGGCATTCCTCTCGAACCCGTCAAAACGGGGCTATTCCACAAATAAGAGGGCCCTTAAAACGACGAACGCATCACCAGCACCGGGGCGACGCGTTCGAGCACCTTGGACTCTTCATTGCCGGAGGCGATCTCGCGAATACAGCGCACCGCCGACACGGCGATGCGATCCATATCCTGTTGAATTGTGGTCATCGGCGGATCGGTTAGTTCGCCGCGTTGGGCGCCGTCGTAGCCAATCAGGCTCACTTTCTCCGGAACGGCCACCCGTTGATAGGCGAGAACCTCGAGGAAGTTGGTCGCAAGGCGACCGTCGGTGGCAAAATAGCTGCCGTTGGCGGGAAAATTATCGAGGTAGGCCTGCACCT
>JAIXVP010000191.1 GCA_027482905.1 Opitutaceae bacterium | reverse complement strand
GCCGTGGCGGAGAAAGTGCCGCTGGAAGGCCTGGCCGATGTAGCCGCTGCCGCCGAGGAGGAAGATCATGCGCCATGAGGGTGGGGACGCCGCGCGGGTGGGTTCAACCCGAATACCACGATCATCGCGGGTCGCCTCGCACAACATGTTGGCCGGCAGCTCGCCGCGCCACCCGCGGCCTGCAACCTCCGAGTGCAGGCCGGAGATTCCGCACCGACCTCCCGACTCAACCTCATCTGCGATACTCCTCCGGGATGATCGCGGTATCCGCTTTCAAACCAAACCTTCCGGCGCGGGGCTTGACCGAAGCGCGCGGCGGGCGGCAGGGTCGGGCATGGCAAACAGCGACACTCCGGCGGACACCAACGCGGCGCGACACCGGCGTCGACGTCTGCTGGTGCTGGCGGCGGGCGGGGTCTTCGCCGTCGCTGCGATCGCGGTGGCGGCGACGCAACCGCCGGAGACCTGGGTGCGGGCGAAGGAGGCCGTCGGTCGGGGCATGGATTCGGTGCGGGCGCTGGGCGCGGGGTGGTTTTTCACCGCCTTCGCGCTGCTTCCGGCGGTGGGGTTTCCGGTGTCAGCCTTTGCGCTGACTGCCGGGCCGCTTTTTGCCCCGGTCCTTGGGCTGCCGGCGGTGCTGGCGCTGGCGGGCGCGAGCATGGCGGTGAGCATGACCATTTCCTACGGGCTCTCGCGTTTCCTGCTGCGTCCGTGGGTGGAGCGGTTGCTGGCCTATCTGGGTTATGCGATTCCGACCGTGCCGCCGGGGAAGCGGCGCATGTTCGTGTTTCTGGTGCGAGTGACGCCGGGGCCGCCCTATGTGTTCCAAAGTTTCCTGCTGGGCTTGGCCAAGGTGCCCTATCCGACCTACCTGGCCATCTCGTGGCTCACGGCCACGGCGAACGTCGTGTTGTTCATCATTTTTGGCGACGCCTTGATAAAAGGAAAGGGCGGGGTGGCGCTTGCGGCGGTGGCGGGCGTGGTGGCGGTGGTGTTCGCGATCAAGGCCTTGAAGCGCCGGGCCTCGGCGAACGCGGTCGCGGACGCGACGGGAGACGTGTGATGGCCGGGCGAGAGATCGATCTCGGGGCGGGCGGCGCGACGCGCGCGGAAAGCGTCACGGAGTTCACCCGGCGGGTGAAGACGGTGCTGGAGGCCGGGATCAAGCCCGGCTGGGTGCGCGGCGAGGTCACGAATCTCCGGATACAGGCCAGCGGCCACGTCTACTTCTCGCTCAAGGACGCCGGCGCGCAGGTGCGGGCGGTGATGTTTCGCGGCGACGCCGCGCGGCAGGAGACGAAACTGCGCGAGGGCGGGCAGGTGGTGGTTTTCGGCGAGGCCTCGGTCTACGAGGCGCGGGGCGAATACCAGCTCATCGTGCGGGTGGCGGTGGACGACGGGGTGGGGCGGCTGCGGCGGGAATTCGAGGCGCTCAAGGCGCGGCTGGCGGCGGAGGGGCTCTTCGACAAGGCGCGCAAGCGGGCGTTGCCGAGGCTGCCGCGCGCGGTGGGCTTCGTGACCTCGCCGACGGGCGCGGCGGTGCAGGATTTCTGCCGCATCCTGACGCGGCGCGGCTGGCGCGGGCGGGTGCTGGTGCTGCCGGCCAAGGTGCAGGGCGAGGGCGCGGCGGCGGAGGTGGCGGCGATGATCGCGCTGGCCAACGATCCGGCGGCGCTCGGCCTCGAGCTCGACCTGCTGGTGGTGGGTCGCGGGGGTGGCTCGCTGGAGGATCTGTGGGCTTTTAACGAGGAAACGCTGGCGCGTGCGGTGGCGGGATCCCGGCTGCCGGTCGTTTCGGCGGTGGGGCACGAGATCGACTTCACGTTGAGCGACTTCGCGGCGGACGCGCGGGCCGAGACCCCGAGCGCGGCGGCGGAGTTGATCTCGAGCGGCTTTGTGGCCGAGGTCGAGCGACTGGACCGGCTGGCGGAGAATCTGGACGCCGGCGCGGCGGCCGGACTGGAGGCGGCGCGCGATCGGTGGACGGGTTTGGCGGACCGATTGAGGCTGCTCTCGCCGGCCGCGCAGGTGGAACGGGGCGGGCTGCGATTGGACGATCTCGCCAACCGGCTGGAGGCGGCCCTGGCGCGGGGGGCGCAGGCGCGTCGGCATCGACTCGCGCTCGTCGCGGGGCGGCTGGTGGCGGCAAGTCCGGCGCGGCGGGTGGAGTCGGAATCGCAGCGCCTGCTCGGGCTGTGGAAACGACTTCACGCGGCGAGCCCGGCGTCGGTTTTGAACCGGGGCTTTGTGATTATGCGCGACGAGGCGGGTCGGCCCGTGGCGCGGGCGGCCGAGCTGGCGTCTGGGGCGCGGGTGCGGGCGCAGTTCACCGACGGCGAGGCCGGGCTGCGGGCGGATTAAGCCATCAGCAGGTCGCGGAGGGCGGCGGGGCTGGTCACGGGGGCCTGGCAGGCGAGGTCGCGGCAGAGGTAGGCGGTCGGACGGCCGCCGATCGGCGCCATCTCACCGGCCCAGGCGGCGTCGGCGGGCGTGAGCAGATAAACCGGCGCGCTGAAGGGCGGGGCGGCGTGGACCACGGATGCGAGCGCGGTGAACGCGGGGTCGGCGGGATCGCCCGCGAGGACCACGTGGGCGGGTTCGGCTAGCAGGTCGGCGAGACCGCAGAGGAGGACGGGCAACGCGTGCGGCGCGCCGGACCATTGGGAGCGGAAGGCCTCGGCGACGCGGACGGCGCGAGCGCGGTGGGGCGCTAGGGCGGGCGCGGGTTCGCTGGCGGCGGGTTCGCCGTGCAGGATCGAAAGGCGGACGAGGTTGGACAGCGCGACGGAGGACGCGGTCGGCTCGGCGCCGTCGTAGTCGTCCTTCAGGCGCAGGACGAGTTCGGTGTCGGCGGGCGCGGAGAAATAGCCGCCTTCCGCCTCGTCCCAGAAACGTGCGTCGAGCGCGGCCTGGAGTTTTTCGGCAAAGCGCAGCCAATGCGGGTCGAGGGTGGCCTGGTGGAGGTCGAGCAGGCCGGCGACGACGCAGGCGTAGTCCTCGGCGAAGCCGTCGATCGCGGCGGGGCCGTCGCGCCAGGAGCGGAGCAGGACGCCGCGCGCGGGTATCCAGAGTTCCGATTCGATGAAACGGGCGCAGCGCAGGGCGGCCTCGAGGTAGAAGGGGCGTTTGTCGGCGAGGCAGGCGGCGGGGTGGACGGCGGCGCGCGCGAGGGCGGAGAGGGCGAGGCCGTTCCAGGCGGCGAGGATCTTGTCGTCGAGGTGGGGCCGGGGGCGGGTCGCGCGGATGGCGCGGAGACGTTCCAAGGCGGCGCCGAGTCGTTCGGCCGCGACGGTGAGGTCGAGCCCCAGGCCGGCGGCGGTTTCGGCCAGCGGGCGGGACTGGCGGAGGATGTTGTGCCCGGTGAACTCGTGGTGCGGGTCGAGTTCGGCGGGGACGTTGCCGCCGTCCTCGACGCCGAAGTGGGCGCAGACGAGGGCGGCATCGAGTGGAGGCAGGACGCGGTCGAGCTCGGCGCGGGTCCAGACGTAGAAGGCACCCTCGGCGTGGCCGCCGCCGTCGCCGGGAGCGCGGTCGCTGTCGGCGTCCTCGGCGGAGAAAAAAGCGCCGCCGGGGTGGGCGAGGTCGCGCAGTAGGTAATCGAAAACGCCGCGGGCGGCCCAGGCGAGGCGTTCGTCGCCGGTGGCGCGGGCGGCGTCGAGCAGGTTGCGGGCGATCTGGGCCTGATCGTAGAGCATCTTCTCGAAGTGGGGCACGAACCAGCCGGCATCGACGGAGTAGCGGTGGAACCCGCCGCCGAGGTGGTCGTGGATGCCGCCTTGGATCATGGTGCGCAGGGTTTCGGCGACGAGGCGGAGGGCTTCGCGGCCGGTCTCGGTGGCGCCGCCGCCCTGGAGGGCGGCGACGCGGAGCAGGAAATCGATGTTGCCGGCGCGGGGGAACTTCGGCGCGCCGCCGAAGCCGCCGTGTTCGGCGTCGAAGCTCTCGTAGAGGTGGGCGAAGCCGCGTTCGAAGGCGTCGCCGGCGGCCTCGTGGAGGGGGACCGTCGCGGCGGGGGCCGCCGTGGCGGCGGCCGGAGCAGAGCCGGGGCCGCCGGAGTCGGCGACGGACGCGGCGCGGTTCGTGTAGTGGTCGCGCAAGGACGCCAGCACGCGATCGGCCTCGGCGACGAGGTCGGCGCGTTTGTCCCGCCAGGCGCCGGCGACGGCGGCGAGCAGGCCGGGGAAACCGCGGCGGCCGTGGCGGTCGTCGGGCGGGAAATAGGTGCCGCCGAAGAAGGGCTTCAGGTCGGGGGTGAGGAAGACGTTGAGCGGCCAGCCGCCGGAGCCGGTGCGGGCCTGGACGTAGGTCATGTAGACGCGGTCGACGTCGGGGCGCTCCTCGCGGTCGAGTTTAACCGGGATGAAGTCGCGGTTGAGCTGGGCGGCGATGGCGACGTTCTCGAACGACTCGCGGGCCATGACGTGGCACCAGTGGCAGGTGGAGTAGCCGATGGAGAGGAGGATGGGCTTATCCTCGGCGCGGGCGCGGGCGAAGGCGGCTTCACCCCACTCCAACCAGGCGACGGGGTTGTCGGCGTGCTGGCGCAGGTAAGGGGACTTGGCGAGGGCGAGGGCGTTGGGCATGGGCGGGACGTGATGGCCGCAAGAAGCCCGGGAAGGGGCAAAAGAAAACCCGCCGGACGCGATTGGCGCCGGCAAACGCAGGCGGCGCCGCTTTCGGGCTCGCGCCCGGACCGGAGTCATCGCGGAGGAAGGTGCGTCCGGCCGTTCGGCCCCGCGTTCGCCATCGGACGCGGCCCGCAGTTGCGCCATTGAATTTCCCGGCGGAAAGAAGAGAATCCGAACGTGGAGCTATCATCACATTTTTGGGAGCTCATGCTGGGCACGGTGGTCGCGCTGCTGCCGCTCATCAATCCGCTGGCGGCCACGCCCACG
>JAIXVP010000437.1 GCA_027482905.1 Opitutaceae bacterium | reverse complement strand
GCCACCTCAACAAATCGGTTCGATTTTACGAATAATCAAATGGGCAATCGTCTCCTCAATAAATTGGTTCGAATCTGCCTAACGTCAAAGATCAGCCAGACGTGTGCTTGGCGCGGGCCGTGCGCAAGCACGGAACGTGACAAGCATACGTCTTGGCTGCATCGCCTTGTTAGGCCAATTTTTTATGTATCCCATCGCGTGATATAAAATGTTCCGGTTTCTGTATCAACGAGCCAGTCCTCGAAAAAATGCTGTCCATTCTGCTCTTTTGGGTTTGACCAAGACTTCGGTGACTTAACGGATGTGGGATTCCACCAACTCAAATCAAATTTTTGATTCGGATTCTGAAAAATCTCTTTCGCAAGATGCTGCGGGAATACCGGAGAAAAGTCACCCTCGGATTTTGAAATAGAATCGGCCACCACAACCCAAATTTTCTGCTTCGGGACTGAAAATTTAATCCAAAGGCTCGAATCGACGAATCCTGACAAGCCATAATGGATGTCATATGCCTGTTGTGGCAAAGCTATCCCGGCTTCTTTGACGAACTTCCTGACATCAGTGTCTGTGTAATACTGTAATTCGCCCCACGTGGCAATCCCACGACCAATTTGAACGCCGACGAATACGACGCCCGAGATGAGGACGCCGATCAGCACTCCAACGCAGAGTGTTATCCATGGTCTAGATTTCATTTCTTATGCCTAACGTCAAAGATGAGCCGCACGGGTGCTTGGCGCGGCTCGTGCGTAAGCACGAGACGTGACAAGCATCCGTGTTGGCTCCAGCGCTTTGTTAGACCTCATTTCTCTTTGGATTGGATAGGTTTGTGATGGATCGAATTCGGATTGTCAAGATGCGTTTCGATTGCGTGCGCGGGGGGGGTGGGGTCCGCCGTCCTAGGAGTGAAGTCCGCTGCGCGCTGAGCGCGCAGGGGACGAAACGGAGTTCATTCGGCTGAAACGAGTCTCGAAAACTGTTCTGTATAACGCCACCTCGTCACCTTGGTGACTTTGGGAGCATCGGGCGTGTCGCCCGAGCGGAGCAAGGACACGGGAATATCATTTCGAGCGCCGGGGTTTGGAATGCAAGGTGACGCTCAAGGTGATTTCTCTCTGAATGTCTAACGTTGTATAGGTGAGGAAATGTTGGCAATGGCGGGCTTTAGGCTGAATAGAGCCAAAAAATATTGACTTTTTCGGTGGATATTTTGGGTAAGTAAATCGTGAATATTTTGCCACCGAAGGACCTTCAGCCTTGGACAAAGCGGGTTTTGGAAATCAACGGGCTCGATGCCTCGAAATCGCAGAACCATTGGCTGGGCTTCCATATAGAAAACTTCGTCGGGTTTGCGCGGTTAAATTGCGAGTCGTTTGATCTCCCCACCGCTTTCTCCTCCTACGGCGCCGTGTTGCGCAAGGATTTACCGCCCCCCTCCGATTATTCCCTGGCCCAAATCAAGCAGGCCTTGGTCCTGTTTCGCCGAGGGATCGAGGGCTGGCGCTGGGTGCACGATCCGGATCTGGGAAAACTCGCCCTTAAATTTCGGGTCAAGGCCGCCGGCTTGAACGAGGGAGTGGCCGCGGCGGTATCCGACGTGGCGGCCGGCGGCCCCCATCCGCGAAGCGAGGAGTGGATCGAGGCCTTGCGACGCTCAATCCGCCTAAACCACTATTCCATTCGCACCGAGCAGACCTATGTCGAAATGGTGCGCCGGTATCTGGCCTTCTGCGGTCCGGCGGAACCCGACGGCCCCTCGGTGCGGGCTTTCCTGGAGCATCTCGCGGTAGGCCGGCGGGTGGCGGCGAGCACGCAGAACCAGGCGCTTTCAGCGGTGCTTTATTTTTTCAAGCGCGTGCTCGGACGGGAACTTGGCGAACTCGGGGACACCCTGCGCGCGGCGCGCGGCCGACGCTTGCCGGAAGTCTTGGGACGGGAGGAGGTGCGCGGCCTGCTGGCGCATACCGAGGGGGTGACCGGACTGATGATACGCCTGCTCTATGGAGCCGGACTACGCCTGACGGAGTGCCTACGCCTTCGAGTGAAGGAGGTGGATTTCGAGCGCGGCGTCATTTTGGTGCGCGACGGAAAGGGAGGAAAGGATCGGGTGGTGATGCTGCCGCAGGGCGCGCGCCCGTTGCTGGTCGACCAAATCGACCGCCTGAAGACTCGCTGGGAACAAGACGTAGCCGAGGGACTGGGTGGCGTCTGGCTACCGGGTGCCTTGGAGCAAAAGTATCCAAACGCGGGCAAGGAGTGGGGCTGGCAATGGGTGTTTCCGGCGCGACAGGTGTCGCTCGATCCGCGCTCCGGCCTGATGCGTCGGCACCATCTTTCGGACAATGCGCTGCATCAGGCCGTAAAGGTGGCGGCTAAACGCGCGGGCATCAGCAAGCCCGTGAGCTGCCATACGCTGCGGCATTCCTTCGCGACGCATCTGCTGGAGGCGGGAACGGACATACGCACCGTCCAGGATCTGCTGGGGCACGCGAGCGTCGAGACCACCCAGATCTACACCCACGTGATGCAAAGTCCCGGGATGGGGGTGCGCTCGCCACTCGACACGTGAGCGCGGACCGAGCGAAAGCGCGAAAGCGGCGCTTGGAACTCAGCCTTTCACCGCGCCACTGGTCAGACCGGCGATG
>JAIXVP010000248.1 GCA_027482905.1 Opitutaceae bacterium | reverse complement strand
ATGACGCCGCTGCCGATCAGCACGACGTCGGGGTTTTCAACATGGGTGGAGGGTTTCATGGGCAAATGGCTTGGCGTCGCGCCAAGCGCGGCGCGAGCGGAAGAAAGCGATGACAGGTAAATTCGGATTCTTCCAGTATCTTTCAATATCTTCCATTATCTATCAGATTGGGTTGCGACGATTTCACGCACGCGAATTGCACCCCCTTTCATTTTCAACAACGTCCCGCGCATGCTCAACCTGTCGCGCCTCCCTTCCGCCTCCGTTCGCTTCACCTCAGCGTCGCCCGTTTCTCGCCGCTCCGCTCTTCGCCGGCTCGGCTTGGCCGGCTTCGCCGCGGCCCTCGCCCCGGCCGCCCTCCGAGCTGACGCCACCGCGTCCAAAGCACCGGCCAATCCGACGACCTCCGCGCCCAGCCTGGCCGGTTCGCAACCGGGTTACTACCGCCTGAAAATCGGCGAACTCGAGGCCGTCGCCCTCTCCGACGGCGGCTTCGACGCCCCGGCCGACGCCTCCCCCTTCGCCGTGGGCGAAGCGGCCGGGTCGGTCGCACGCGGCTTGGAGGCGGCCCTCCTTCCCTCGGGCAGCGTAAACGTCCCGTTCAATATCCTGCTCGTGCGCGTCGGCGGCCAATTGGTGCTGGTCGACGCCGGCTGCGGCCCCGCCTTCGGCCCGGCCGGCGGCCAGCTCGTCGCCCGCCTCGCCCAGGCCGGCGTGGAGCCCGCGCAGATCGGCGCCGTCATCCTCACCCACGCCCACGGCGACCACCACGGCGGCCTGCTCAAAGCCGACACCAACGAACCCGCCTTCCCCAACGCCCGCGTCTTCGTGAGCCGCCGCGAGCACGCCTTCTGGACCCAGTCCGCGCCCGACGTCTCCGGCATGGCCGTGCCGGCCGCGGACGCCCAAGGCGCGGTCGCCGGCGCCCAACGGATGTTCGCCGCGCTGAAGGACCACTTGGAACTGGTCGCGGGCGGGGATCGCATCCTCGACGGCGTCGAACTGCTCGACACCCCCGGCCACACCCCCGGCCACCTCGCGGTGCTGTTCTCCTCGGGCAAAGAGCAACTCCTCCACTTCGCCGACGCCGCCCACCACCACGCCTTGAGTTTCGCCAACCCGTCGTGGCGCTTCGCCTACGACGCCGACGCCGCCCTCGCGGCCCAGAGCCGCCGCAAGCTCTTCGACCGCGCCGCCGCCGACCGCCTCCGCCTCTTCGGCGCGCACATGCCCTTCCCCGCCCTCGGCCGCGTCCGCGCCGCCGGCTCCGCCTACGAGTTCCTGCTCGAACCCCTGCGCGTGGCTTGAGCCGGGAAATGAGCCCTTGACTCCCGCCGCGCGGTTTGAGTCTCTGACCGTTTTCCAAAAGCCAATCCCTGACCACCGAACACCATGGCCAACACCAAATCCGCCATCAAGGCCGCCCGTAAGACCACCCGCCTGACCGCCCGCAACAAGGCGACCAAGACCCGCCTGAAGACCCTCCACAAGAAGCTCCTCGCCGCCGCCGCCTCCGAGGACAAGGAGGCCGCCAAGGTCGCCGCCCAAGCCTACACCTCCGCTATGGACAAGGCCACCAAGTCCGGCGTTGTGCACAAGAACGCCGCCTCCCGCGCCAAGGCCCACACCGCGAAGTTCGTCTTCGCCAAGTAAAAGGGCCGCGTCCGCGCCTGAATCGTCCGGCGCCTCGCAAACCCTCCTGCCCCGCGACCGTCCCCGACGGCGCGGGGCTTTTTCGTGCCCGAACATTCCCCACCGGAACCACGCCTGCCGGCTTGTCCCAAGGCCCCGCCCGGTTTGTCGTGACCTCCGATGTCCGAACCGAGCGCGCACCTTTTCCTGAGCCCCGGCGCGGAGGAGGCCTGGACCCGGGTCGTGCAGCCCTGGCTCGCCGCCGGCCGCGGCCGCCTCGCCCGCCGCCTCGTGGTCGTGCCCACCCGCGGCCAGGCCCTGGTCTGGAAACAACGCTGCGTGCGCGCCGGCCTGCCCCTGCTGGGCGTCGAGTTTCTCACCCCCGGCCTCGCCCGCCGCAAATGGCTGCCGCTGGTCCCCTCCGCCCGCCCCGTGCTCGGCCGCGAGTTTCTGCTTCTCGGCCTGCGCGGCCTGGTCGCCGACCGCCTCGCGAACCTGCCGCCCGACTCCCCCTCCCGCGGTGTCTGGCAAAGCCTGCGCAGCGATCCCGAACGCGCCCTCGCCGCCCTCGACGACCTGCTCGCCGCCGGCTTCGCCCCGCGCGATTTTCCCCGGCGTGAACTCGCCGCCCTGGGCTCCGACCTCCAAGCCTGGACCGATCACCTGGGCCATGTCCTCGGCCCCGCCCAGGCCATCGCCGCCGCCCTCGACCCGCTCCCGCCCGCCACCGCCCCGCTCGCCGACGACGTGCTCGTCCTCGGCCTCGGCCCGGAAAACGCCGCCGAGTTTTTCAACGTCGCCGCCCTCGTCCGCCGCTGCGCCCGCGCCGCCGTGATCGCCCCCGCCCCCGCCCTGCGCGGCGCGGCCGACCCGGAGGATCCCGCCGCGCCCAACCGTCCCGACGAGGCCTGGGTCGCCCGCTGGGAACAGTTTCTCCAAGTCGAGGCCACGCTGCTCGAAGCCTCGCCCCGCGCCACCCCGGAACCGGACATCCTGCTCGCCGCCGACCGCGCCACCGAGGCCGCGCTGATCATAGACCGCCTCGCCGTCTGGCTGCGCGAAGGCTCGGCCCCATCCGGCTCCGCTGAAAATTCCCCCAGCGACCTCGGCGTGATTTTCCCCGGTCCCGGTCCGCTCCACCGCGCCGTGAGCCAGGGCCTGCGCGAACGCGGCGTGCCGCACCACGACCTGGTCGGCCGCGCCGCCGCGCCGCCGGTCGACACCCAGCTCCTGCGCGGCGTCGTGGACTTCTGGGCCCGCGGCGCCCGCCTCGACGAAACCCTCGCGCTCTGGCCCCGCCTCCGCGCCCTGAACCTCGCCGGCCTCGAGGCCCGTTACGCCGATTTCCGCGCCCACGTGGACGAGTGTTTTCACGCCACCTGCGATCACGCCCTGGCCGCCGCCGACCCCGCCGCCAACGAAGACGAAACCACCGCCGCCGCGCCCGGCGCCGCCGACCTGCGCCGCCTCGCCGCCGCCCTGCTGCCCGGCTGGCCGGAAACCCTCTCGGTCGCCGCCGCCGTGGCCCGCCTGCGCGCGGTGGCGTCCCGCTGGGACCTCGCCCTGCCCGAGGGCTTCACCAGCCTCGACGCCTTCGCGGCCCTCGAACCGCGCGACTGGCCCCGCGAACTCGTCGCCGAGTTGCTGCTGGCCTTCCTGCCCGAGGTCGCCGAACCGCTCGAAAGCTCACCGCACCAGGGCGGCTTCGCCCGTGTCATCCTCGCCACCCGCCGCCGCGCGGAAGGCGCACCATGGGCCCGCCTCGTGCTCGCCCAGGCCAACGCCGGCGAATGGCCCCGCCGCCGCGAACCGAATCCGTGGCTGGGCGACGCCGAGCGCCTTGCCCTCAATCGCTCCGGCCGGGGCCGCGCCCCCCTGCTGACCAGCGAGGACGCCTCCGCCCTCGAACGCGCCGGCCACGACGCCCTCCTCGCCGAGCCCGTGCTCGGCCGCGCCCTGTCCGCCGCCGCCGTCGACGAGGGCGAGCCCGACCGGCCCCTCGCGCCGAACGGCCCGCTCGAACGCCTGCTCTGGGCTCGCGGCGAACGCCGCCCGCAGGAGGCGCTCGCCGCCGGCGCCGCCCACCTCCCGCCCGCCCCGCCCGCTTCCGCCGAGGTCGCCGCATGGTCCCTCGTCCGAGCCGCCCGCCGCGACCCCGACCGCCCCTTCGACGCGTTTTTTCTCTGCCTCGAACCGACGACGGAGCCGTTCCCGCTGCCATCCCGCCTTTCGCCCAGCACCCTCGAAAAAAGTCTCGTCGATCCCGCCGTGCTCTGGTTTCGCGGTCTCCTCCGCCTCGAACCCGGCCGCCGCGAACCGCTCGCCCGCGCCCTGCCGCTCCGCCGCGGCCAGGTCGCCCACCGCCTGCTCGCCACCGCCCTCCGCCCCGCCGGCTGCCGCGACGGCGAATGGGGCCCGCTCAAAACCGAGACCGAGGCGCGAAGCGCCCTGGAAAACGCCCTCGCCGCCGAACGCACCCGCCACGCCGGCGGCTGGTATTGGAACGCCGAACACGGCCGCCTGGAAACCCTCTGCCGCACCCTGTTGCGCCGCTTCTACGCCACCGGCGCGGGCGACCACGTGGTGGTCGAGTGCTGGCTGCCCGAAGCCGCGCGGCTGACCCTGCCCGGCTGGACCATCCCGGTGCGCGGCCGCATGGACATCGCCCGCGCCGACCGCCCGGAGTGGACCGGAGCGAACGTCCACCTGTGCGATTACAAATCCGGCGGCGCCGAAAGGGCCCTCGACGCCGAACGCATGGCCGCGCGCGCCGAGTCGCTGCAACTCGCCGTCTACCTCGACGCCGTCCGCTCCCTCGGCGTCGCCCGCGCCACGGTCTGGAAACTCACGGCCGACGAGGCCTCCGCCCTCGGTGCCGAAGAATTGGATACGGCCCTCGCCGCCCTGCCCCCGCTGATGGACGCGATGCGCGCCGGGCGCTACGGCGCGCTCACGCCCGACCGCAATCCCCACGGCGGCCGCGAACCCTGGCCCTGGCCCCTCGCCTGCACTCCGATCCCGGCCCGCGACCTGCTCGCGAAATACGCCCTGACTTTCGGCGCGCCGCCGGAAAACCCCGTTGCGGAGGACCCGTCCGATGCCTGACCCGGCCCCGCTTCCCTCCGACCACGCCGCGCGCGAACGCTTCCGCGTCGAATGGCGGCGCAACTTCGCCGTGTCAGCCAACGCCGGCTCGGGCAAGACCACCGCGATCTCCGAACGGCTCGCCGCCATGGCCCTCGACCCGCTCGCCGCCCCCGAGCTGCGCCGCACCGCTGTCGTCACCTACACCCTGAAGGCCGCCGAGGAGATCGGCGCCCGCGCCCGCGAACGCCTGCTCCGCCGCCTAGAGGAACGCGGCCCCGGCGCCGACCTCGCCCCGCTCGAACACCTTGAACGCACCTTCTTCGGCACCCTCCATTCGTTCTGCCTGAAACTCGCCCGCGAACACGGCCAGGAGGCCGGCCTCGACCTCGCCCCCGAGGTGCTCGACGCCCGCGCGGCCGACGCCGCCTGGGAGGACTTCCTCGCCGGGGACCCGCTGGAGCTCGCCACGCTGCCCCCCGAAGCCACGCGCTGGCTCTTTCGCCTCGTCCGCCTCGAGGACGTGCTCGACCAGGCCCGCGAACTCGACCCCGCCGACGCCGTCCGGCTCCGCGCCGATGCCCCGGGCGACCTCCCGCCCGCCCCGACTGAGGCCGGCCTGCGGGAGATCCTGGCCCTGCCCGAGAAAGGCTCCGGCGCGGCCAACCTGCGCAAAACCAAAACGCGCGCCGCCGACTGGTTCGCCCGCGCCTCCGCCGGCTCCGCCGACCACGCCTACCTCGGCATCTTCAAGCCCGACGGCACCGCGAAGGCCGTGGTCGCGGCGACCGACGCATGGATGCGTCCGCTCTCGCGCTGGGCCGCGCGCGCCGCCGGCGCGGTCGCGGGCGAGATCGCCGGCCGCTTCGCCGCCTGGCGCCGCGCCGCCGGTGTGCAGACCTTCGCCGACCAGGTCTCGGCCGCCCGAGATCTGCTCCGCCACCCCGCCACCCTTGCCGCCGTGCGCGCCGCAGGCTGGCGCGTGCTGCTCGACGAGGCACAGGACACCGACGAGACGCAGTTCGCCATCCTGGTCGAGCTTACCCGCCCGCCCGACGCCGACGTCGGCGGCTGGCCCGGCGCCGGCGCACCCCCGTTACCGGGCCGCTTCTGCATGGTCGGCGACGGCCAGCAGTCGATCTACAGCTCCCGCGCGTCGGTGCGGACCTTCCAGCGCTACCTCGCCGCCTTCGACGGCGGCGCGGCCGGCGACCGCCTCGCGTTCGAGGTCACCTTCCGCGCGCCGCGCGCCTCCGTCGAGCTGCTCAACACCACCCTTCCCGCCGCCTTCTCGCCCGACCGCGAGCACAACCTCGGCCTCCCGCCTGCCGATGGAGCCGACGCTCCCTTTCTCCAGGTCCCCTACCAACCCCTCGTCGCCGGCCCGCGCAACGCCGCCGGCCGCGTCGCGCGCCTGCCGCTCGATCCGATCCGGAGCGGCGACCCGCGCGACGTGAACGGGATGTTCGCCGCCGAGATGCGCCAGGTCGCCGCTTGGTTGCACGCGCGCGGTCCCGCCGGCCTCGGCCTATCCGGCTGGGGCGAACTGTGCATTCTCGTGGCGCGTAACAAGTGGATGGACGCCGCCGTCGAGGCGCTCGAAGCCGCCGGCCTGAAGGCCGCCCGCCAGAGCAAACAACAACTCGTCGGCGACCTGCCCGCCTACGCCTGGGTCGCGGCGCTGGCGACCGTCTGCTGCGAACCGGACGACGACTACGAGTGGTTCGGCGTCCTGCGCGAACTCTTCGCCCTGAGCGACGATCTCCTCGCCCGCGAGAAGCTCCGGCGAAGTCGCTTCGAATGGGAGAGCCCCGAGGCCCACGCCGCCCCGCTCGCCGCCGCCCTCGAGGCGCTGCGCCCGAGCGTGGAATCGGTCGACGACGAAGGCGCGCAACTCGACCTCTGGTTCGACACCCTCGCCGCCGCCGCCGGCCTGGAGGCCCGCGCCCGCGCCGCCGACCCCGGCGGGGCCAACCTCCGCGAACTCGCCCGCCTGCGCGCCGACGCCCGCGCCGCCGCCGCCGAGGGCCTGCCGATTCGCGATTGGGCCGCGCGCCTCGTCGCCGGCCGCGACGCCGCCCGCGCCGAGACCCGCGGCGAGACCGACGCCATCATCGTGCAGACCTGCCACTCGGCCAAGGGCCTGGAATGGCCCGCCGTGCTCGTGCCCGGCCTCTGGCGCGATATAGCCTTCGACTCCGGCCGCGGCCTTCAGGTCCTCCGCGACGCCGACGGCGCGCCCGTCGTGTATCTGCAATCCGGCGACATCCCGGCCGACACCAAGACCTCCCGCGAACGCGAGCGCCGCCGCGAACTCGTCCGCCTGCTCTACGTCGCTCTCACCCGCCCCCGCCAGACCCTGCTGCTGCCGTGGGGCGAGGACATGCCCAAGACGCACGACCAGTCCTTCGCCGCGCTCTGGGGTCACGACCTAAACACGTTGCCCGCCTTCGCCGACGAAACCGCACCCGCCGCCGCAGTTGCCCCACCCGCGCCACCGCAGGCGCCCCGCGTCATGCTCGCGCCGCCCGCGGCCGACGCCTTCGCCGATCTGCCCGCCCCGACGCGCCGCATCCTGCCCCATCAACTTGCCGAGCACGCCGCCGAGGACGGCATCCGCGCCGCGCGCCACGAAACCGGCGACGAATCCCTCGCCCCGCCCCGCCCCGGCGAGGACCCCATCGCCTACGGCCTCTGGTGGCACGAGACCGTCGAGTTCGTCCCCTGGCTGGCGACCGACGCCGAAATCGACGCCTACGTCGCGAGCCGTTTTCCCGCCGCCGACGCCCTCGGCGCGGGCGAGCGCGCCCGCCGCGAGTGGCCGCTGCTGCGCACCGGCCCCGCCTGGCGCGAACTGCGCCATCCGCGCTGGCGCCGCCTCGCCGAGCTTTCCGTCCTCGCCCCGCTCGCCGAGGACCGGTGGATGGACGGCGTGATGGACCTCGTGCTCCACGACGCCGAGGGCGGCGAGGCCTGGGTGCTCGACTGGAAAACCAACCGCCGTCGCACCGACGAACCGATCGAGGTCTTCCTCGCCCGGCTCGCCGCCGAGTATGCGCCGCAACTGCGCGCCTACGGCCGGAGCCTCGCCGCCATGTTCCCCACGTGCCGCGTGCGCCGGCTGGTCTACGCGACCGGCGCCGGCGCCTGGACCGAAATCCTCGATCCAGCCTAGGCCCTGACCAATCCTCGTTTCCAACGCAGGGCCACCGCCACCAGCGCGATCAGCGCCGGCACCTCGACCAGGGGGCCGATCACCGTCGCGAAAGCCGCGCCCGAGCTCAGACCGAACACCCCGACCGCCACCGCGATCGCGAGCTCGAAATTGTTGCCCGCCGCCGTGAAACCGAGCGTCGCCGCCCGAGCGTAATCCGCGCCGGCCTTCACGCTCATCCAGAAGGTCGCGGTGAACATGATCGCGAAATACACCGCCAGCGGCAGGGCCACGCGGAGCACGTCCAGCGGCCGCGCCAGCACCTGTTCGCCTTGGAGGCTGAACATCACCACGATGGTAAATAGCAGCGCCCCCAACGTGAACGGACTGATCGCAGGCAGGAACCGGGTGTCGAACCACTCCGTGCGCGCGCCGCGCCGCAACGCCAGTCGCGTCAGCCAGCCGGCCAGAAAGGGAATCCCGAGATAGACAAACACGCTCCGGGCGATGCTCCCGATGGTGATGCCGGAAAGGTCGAGCGCTCCAAGGTCCACGCCCGCCAGCGGAGGCAGCACCTTGAGGAAGAGCCACGCCAGCGGCGCGAAGGCGAAGACCTGGAAGATCGCGTTGGCCGCCACCAGCCCCGCGCAATACTCGCGGCTACCGCCCGCGAGGTCGTTCCACACGATCACCATCGCGATGCACCGCGCGATGCCCACCAGCACCAGGCCCGCGAAATACTCCGGCTGGTCGCGCAAAAACACCGCCGCCAGCGCGAACATCAACACCGGGCCCACCAGCCAGTTTTGGATCAACGAAAGCGCGAGCACACGCCGGTCGCGAAACACATCCGGCAGCTCCTCGTAGCGCACTTTCGCCAGCGGCGGATACATCATCACGATGAGGCCGATGGCGATGGGCACCGAGGTGGTGCCCACGCTCCAGGAGGTCAGGGTGGTGGCCAGGCCGGGCGCGAAACGCCCCAGCGCCACCCCGAGCGCCATGGCCGCGAAAATCCACGCGGTCAGCCAGCGGTCCAGAAAAGAAAGTCGCCCGGCGAGGCCCGCGCTCACGCCGACACCCCCGCCGCCTTCGCCGTCACGCGCTTGCGCTCGTCCCGCCGCCCGTCCGCGTAGGCGTTGAAGCAGCCCCGGATCTCGTCCCGCACCCGACGGAAGACCGCCAACTTCTCCTCGTCCGTGCCGGTCGCGTGCGCCGGATCGAAGAAGGGCCAGTGATGGCGATTCAGCTGCCCCGGATACATGGGACAGGCCTGGTCGGCGTTGCCGCAGACGGTCACGACCGTCTCGACCTCGCGATCAAGGAACTCGTTCATGTGCTTCGAGTGGTGGCCGGAGATATCGATGCCGATTTCCTTCATCACCGCGATGGCGAGAGGATGCACATATCCGGCGGGCTTGGAGCCGGCGCTGGCCACCTCGAAGAGATCCCCGGCGGCGGCGCGCAACAAGCCCTCCGCGAGGTGGCTGCGGCACGAGTTGCCGGTGCAAAGAATCAGGATGATGGGTCTGGCGGCGGTCATGATGGAAAATCGGGTTAGCAGCAGCCGGGGCCACACGCCGCGGCCGCCGCGCCCGCGGGGCGCGCGGACGGGAGGCAAAGTTCCTTCGCGAGGCAGTCGGTGTGTTTGCCGGCGAGCCGGATCACCAGCGCGGCGTCCTCGGGCGCGATGGACACCAGCCGCAGTTGAACGACGTTGCAGGCCTCGTATTCGAGCTCCACCGGCAGATCCTCGCCGCCGAGGATGGGCTCGGCGTGGGCCAGGGCGCGGAGCAACTTCGCGCCCGTGATCCGGTGGTCCGTGTCGTCCGCCACCCAGGTCTGCAACAGGCAGGTCACCTGGCTGCGGATCGTCTCGCCGCAATCGACGAAATCCTTCCGCACCCGGCCCACCTCCGTGACGTGGAAATGCGACTCGATCGGTTCGCCATCCGGCCAGACCACCGTCAAGGGCAGGTCGGGCGCGGCCGCCAGAGCGGAGCGCAGATGCGAAATCAGAAGGGTGGGCGTTTCGTCGAGGGTGTTCATTTTTTGGAAACAGCTTTTCGCGGCGCGCAGCCGCAGTCCCCGACCGCTTCCCCCACCGGGATCGGCCCGCAGGTCGGGTCCATCTTGGCCAACCGCGCCCGGTCGCGGCGAAAGACCGCCTGCTCGGCCGCGCAATCCTGCAGGCAGGCGAGATTGGCCGCCAACTCAGGCGATCGCTTCGACGCCGGCGGCAGTTCGTAGATCATCCAGTTTCCCCGCCGCGTCGCCCGCACCAGCCCGCGCGTCCGCAGGTAGCCGAGATGCTTGGAGATCTTCACCTGCGGCTCGCCCAACACCCGCTGAAAATGACACACGCACAGCGGCCCTTGGAGCAAAAGATTCAACAGACGCAGGCGCGTCTCGTCGCACAGGCATTGGTAGATTTGCACGAGCCGCATGGATCTGTATATTCCGATTAAAGAATATAGATTCGCAACAAAAAAGACGTCCGCGCGGGACGTCCGGTGCTTGTTCCTTCGAGGTGGGGCGGACCTCAGCGGCGGCCGCCGCGCGTGCCGCGGGTGAGCCGGCCGGCCGGCTTGGGGGCCGCCGCCTCGGCCTCGGCCAGCGCCTTCTCGTCGAAGAGCGCCGAGTAGATGTAGGGGAAGCCTTCGAGTTTCTTTCGTTCGATGCTGGCCCCGATGAAACGTTCGATGGAGCGTGCGTCGCGCACGTCCTCCTCGGTGACGAGAGTGTAGGCGTCGCCCGTGCTCTGGGCCCGCCCGGTCCGACCGATGCGGTGCACGTAGTCCTCCGCGTTCTCCGGCACGTCGTAGTTGACCACGTGCGACACGCCCGCGATGTCGAGGCCGCGCGCCGCGATGTCGGTCGCCACGAGGACCTCGAAGGTGCCGTCCTTGAATCCTTGGAGCGCCTCGACGCGCTCGCGCTGGCTGCGGTCGGAGTGGATGACACCCACCGAGTGGCTCTCGCGTTGGAGGCGGTGAGCGATGCGGTCCGCGCCCATCTTGGTGCGGGTGAAAATGATCACGCTCTTGAAGTCGGTGCGCTTGAGCAGCTCGATCAGAAGATCGAACTTCTGGGTGGCGACCACGGGGTAGAACGCATGAGCGACCGTCTCCGCCGCCGAACGCGTGCGGCCGATCTTGATCTCCTGCGGATCGCGCAACGCCCAACCCGCGAGCTGCGCCAGCTCCGGCGGCATCGTGGCGCTGAAGAACAGGGTCTGCCGCGCCTTCGGGCATTTCTCGATGATGCGCTTCACGTCGGGGAGGAAGCCCATGTCCAACATACGGTCCACCTCGTCCAAAACGAGGATCTCCACCCCGGCGAGGTTGGCCGTGCCCTGTTCTAGGTGGTCGAGCAGGCGGCCCGGCGTGGCCGCGATCACATCGACGCCGCGCGCCAGATCCTCGCGTTGTTTGCCGTAACCGACGCCGCCATAGACCACGGTCACGGTCAGGTCGGTGTGTTTGGCGTATTTCTGGATCGCCTCCTCCACTTGCAACGCGAGTTCACGGGTGGGCTCGAGCACGAGGCACCGCGTGGGCCGCTGGTGCGCCCCGAGGCGGTGGATGATGGGCAGGGCGAAGGCCGCCGTCTTGCCCGTGCCGGTCTGGGCCGAGCCGATCACATCACGACCGGCCAACACCACCGGCACCGCCTGCGCCTGGATCGGCGTCGGATCGTTGTAGCCCATCTCGGCGACCGCGTAGGCGATCGCGTCGTTTAATCCGAGCTTGGTGAACGCCGTGTCCTGCGGCGGAATCTCCACCGCGACCTTGGGCTTGATCGACTCGGTGCGCGGATGGTCGAACGTGTGGTCGGTCCGCGGCTTTTCTCCGCGCTCGAGAGCGGCGCCGGGACCGCCCGGCACGCCGCGCCGCTCGTCGCCGCGTCCCCGGCCGGAACCGTGACCGCTCTCGCGTTCGGGCCGCGGCTCGCGGCGACCGTCGCGGACGGGACCGCGCCCGCGACCCGAGCCGGGGCCATCGGATCTGCGTTCGCGCGGCGGGCGCCCGCCGGGCGCCTGCCCCTCGGGGGCGGCGGCTCGCGGACGGAGGGAGGGAGTGGACGGGGCGGGGGCGGACGAAGGCGCGAGCACGGCGCGCAGCTTCGAGATGATTTTCTTCAACATGACTTTGGGGCGAAGTTTTCGCGTTTCGCCCGCCTTGGCAACCCCGCAGCGACCCCCGTGCTAGCGACGCCGTCCCTTGGGCCAGACCAGGGCTAATCCCACGCCGGCCAGGAAGCCACCCGCGTGCGCCCACCACGCCACCCCGCCCGCGCCCGACGACCCCGCCAGCAGGGACCCCACCCCGGCGTAGGCCTGCACCACGAACCAGAGCACGAGAAACACCACCGCCGGGACCGGCAACACCGGCACGATCCACGGCACCAGCGCGAAGACCCACGAACGCGGGAAAAAAATCAGATACGCCCCCAGCACGCCCGAGATCGCCCCGCTCGCCCCGACCATCGGCACGGTCGAACCCGGGTCCGCCGCGATCTGGGCCAGCGCCGCGACGAGGCCGGAAACCAGGTAAAAAATCCCGAAACCGAAAAACCCCAAGCGGTCCTCCACGTTGTTGCCAAAGACCCAAAGGAACCAGCAGTTGCCCAGCACGTGCGCCACCCCGCCGTGCAAAAACATCGAGGTCGCGACCGTGGTCCACTGCGCCGGATCCGCCACCCCGGCCAGCCACCGCGCCGGCACCAGCGCGTGCGTCGTCATCCAGGTTTCGAAACCCTTCGCGCCCGCGAGCATGAGCGACACCTCGTAGCCGAAGACCCCGAGGCACGCGACGATGAGCAGGGCGGTCAGCACCGGGGCGCGGTGGTGTGGCTGGGTGTCCCAAAGCGGCAGCATGCGCGCCACCCCACACGGCGGCGCCGCGCCCGCCAACCCCCAAAAACACCCGCGCCGTCGCGCTTGCCCCCGGTCGCGCCGCGCGCCCACCCTGCCCCCTCGCATGCCCACGCCGCCGGCCACCGTCCTGCCCGCCCCGCCCTCCCTGCACCCCGCCCAACGTCGCACCCTGCGCCCGCGCCTGCGCCTTTCCATCCGTGACGCCAGCCTGACCGACCTGTCCCCACCCGACGACGCCTCCGGCCGCGCCCACCACCACTTCTGGAGCCTCGAACCCACCCCGCTCGTGCTGTCCGCCGAGGAGTGGACCCCGCTCGAGGCCGGCCTCCGCCAGCGCGCCCGCCTGGTCAACGCCCT
>JAIXVP010000381.1 GCA_027482905.1 Opitutaceae bacterium | reverse complement strand
CTTCCCGGCAAGACCGCCGCCACCCTGTCCCTCACCGGCGTCACCACCGCCGACGCCGGCGACTACAAGGTCGTCGCCACCAACTCGCTCGCCCCCGCCGGCATCCCCTCGAACGTCGCGACCCTCGCCATCACCGTCCCCAGCATCGCGCCAGCCTTCACCACCCACCCGGCTTCGCAGACCGTCAACTCCGGCGCGAACGTCACCTTCACCGCCGTCGCCACCGGCACCCCGACGCCCACCTTCCAGTGGTTCAAGGGCGTGACCTCCCTGCCCGGCCAGACCTCCGCCACCCTATCCCTGACCGGCGTCACCGCCGCCAACGCCGGCGATTACAAGGTCGTCGCCACCAACTCCGTCGCCCCCGCCGGCGTCTCCTCCAACGTCGCCACCCTCGTCGTCCAGAGCGCCCCGGTCTTCACCAGCGCCGCCACCACCCAGTTCCAAGCCCTCCAGACCGGCCAGACCTTCACCGTCGTCGCCACCGGCCTGCCCGCGCCGACCTTCTCCGCCACCGGCCTGCCGGCCTGGGCCAGCCTGAACCCGACCACCGGCGTGATCAGCGGCACCCCCGCCACCGCCCAGGCCGGCTCGAGCCCGGTCACCCTGACCGCGAGCAACGGCGTCGCCCCCGCCGCCACCCAGAACTTCACCCTGGTCGTGAAAACCGCCCTGCGCCTGTGGCAGGAGGCCGGCTTCACCGCCCCCGAACTCGCCAACCCCGCCGTCTCCGGCAACGCCGCCGTGATCGCGCCCGACGGCCTGCCCAACCTCGTCCACTACGCCCTCGGCTACGGCCCGCGCCAGACTGTGCCCGCCTCGGCCCTCGCGTTTTCCTCCACCGGCTCCGAGTGGAGACTCGCCTACATCCGCCCCACCGTCCGCCTCGGCATCGGCTACGCGGTGGAGAGCTCGACCGACCTCGCCGCCTGGACCACCAGCAGCGTCACCCATCAGCTCGTCTCCTCCAGCGCCGGGACCGACACGTGGAGCGGCACCGTGCCCGTCGGCCCCGCCCGGGTCTTCCTGCGCCTGAAGATCGCGGAACAATAATCGCCCGCGCCGAGTCCCGTCCCCGGGCGGGTTCGTTCCCCCCTTCGTCCCCCGTCATGATTTTTCCGATACTACTCCACCGCCTCCGCTGGCTTCACGCCCCCGCCACCCTGCTGGTGATGCTGCTGCAACGCACCCCCGTGCTCCGCCTGCTCGCCGCCGAAGGCCCCGGCTTCACCCTGCGCTCCGGCGAGCTGCTGAAGTCCGTCTTCGCCCTCGGCGCCTTCGGCGCCTACGACACCGTCGCCGGCGCGACCACCTTCAACGCCACCAAGGTCGCCCCCACCACCGTCACCCCCGCCTCCGGCTCCGCCGGCGCCACCTTCAACGCCGCCGGCGACCTCAACGCCGCCTTCAGCCTGTCCTTCACCGGTTCCGGTGCCCCCGGCACCATCCGCTCCTGGAAAATCGCCGGGACCCTGCCCGCCGGCCTCGACGTGCCCGGCGCGTCCTCCACCTCCGGCGGCCTCGTGGTGAACAACCTCAAGGCCACGATCTCCGGCACCCCCACCGCCGCCGGCACCCACACCCTGACCGTCACCGCCTACGAAAACACCGGCGCCTCCGGCCAAAACGCCCGCGTCACCTGCCGGATCACCATCAACGGCGCGCCCGCCGACGTCGCCCCCGTCTTCTCCACCCAACCCCAGTCCCAAACCGTCACCAGCGGGACGAACGTCACCTTCACCGTCGCCGTCACCGGCACCCCGACCCCCACCCTCCAGTGGTTCAAGGGCACGACGGCCTTGACCGGCCAGACGTCCGCCACCCTTTCCCTCCCCGCCGTCACCACCGCCGACGCAGGTAACTACAAGGCCGTCGCCACCAACTCCGCCGCCCCCGCCGGCGTGCCCTCGAACACCGCCGCCCTCACCGTCAACGCCCTCGCCACCGCGCCTAGCTTCAGCCAGGCCCCCGCCGCCGCCGTCAGCGCCGACTACGGCTCCCGCCTCACCCTCGCGGTCACGCCCGCCGGCACCCCCGCCCCAACCCTGCAATGGCGCAAGGGCACCGCCATCCTGCCCGGCCAGAACGGCGCCACTCTCGTGCTGGACCCGGTCGCCCTCACCGACGCTGGCGCTTACTCCGTCGTCGCGACCAATTCCGCCGGCACGGTCACCGCCACCACCACCGTCGCCGTCTTCGTTCCCCCACCCATTCTCCCCGCCGCGCCCACCGGTCTAAAAACCGGCTCCGTGGTCGACCTGTCCCTCACCGGCGGCCAACCCGTTCCCGCCGGCCTCGTCTTCAAGGCCACCGGCATCCCCGCCGGCCTCGCGCTCGACCCCGCCACCGGCCGCCTCTCCGGCGTGCTCGCGGCCAAACCCGGCACCGCGAAAATCACCGCCCACACCCAGGTCGGCACAACCAAGAGCGCCACCCGCGTCCTGAGCTTCCCCATCGCCGCCTTCCGGGCGTCCTTGCTTGGCGGATACGAAGCCCTGCTCGACTCCGGCGCGCCCGATCACCTGCCCGTCGGCAAACTCTCGCTCAAGGTCGTCGCCGGCGGCGCCTACACCGGCCAGCTCGTCGCCTCCGACCTCGCCATCTTCCCCCTGAAGGGCTCGCTCGCCTTGTCCGACGGCGACCTCCGCGCCGGCGCCACCCCGATCCTCGCCCGCGCCGGCGGCGCGACCGCCTACACCCTTGCCTTCACCATCGCCGACCCGTCGCTCGCCGCTGAGCCCGCCGTCACCGCCACCCTTTCCGCCGCCGGCGCGTCCATCGGCGCCGGAACCGGCGCCCGCCTCGCCACCGCCGCGCCGACCAAGGAAAGCGTCGCCGCCTACACGTTCCTGCTCGCCGACCCCGCGCCGCTCGGCTCCGCCTCCGCCAACCACCCGCTTGGCGCCGGCTGGGCCACCGGCAAAATCGCCGCCACCGGCGTGCTCACCCTCACCGGCCAGAACGCCGACGCCACCAAACTCACCGCCACCGTGGCCCTTGGCGCCGACGCCACCTACCGCCTCTACGTTAAACCCTACGCGAAACTGATCGGCGGCTACGTCGCAGGCCCCCTGCCCATCAGCCCTCGGCCCGACGCCCCTGCCCGCCGCCATGTCACCCCCACCGACGGCGCCGGCCTCGTCTGGCGCAAGCCCGACACCCTCGCGGCCGGCGTGAACTACCCCGCCGGCTTCGGCCCGCTCGCCCTCTCCGCCCGCCTCGAGCCCTGGATCAAGCCCACCGCCGCCGCCCCGCTGTCCGCCACCCTCGGCCTGCCCACGTCGGGCCAACTGACGCTCGCGATCGACGCCGCCGGCCTGGTCAACGTCCCCGCCGATCCCTTCGGCGCCACCCTGCCGCGCACCCTGAAGCTCGACGCCAAAAACCTGTTCGCCGTCGTCTCCGCCACCACTCCGCCCAACCCGACCGCCTTCACCGCCAAGGTGAACATCACCACCGGCGCCCTCACCGGCGGCTTCACCGTCCCCGCCGTCCCGCCCGTCGCCGCGCGCAAGGTCGCCTACACCGGCGTCGTCCTCCAACCCGCCCCATCCGACCGCCCCGGCCTCATCGGCGGCGGCTTTTTCCTCCTCCCCGCCACCAGCACCGGCGGCCCCACCCCCTCCGGCGCCCTCGAGCTCGCCACGCCCTGACGCTGCCGGGCCGAAAGTTTCCATCCGGGAATTTTGCCGCCCGCTGGCGCCTCCCCTAGTTTAACTCCCAACACGCCCACCTTCGCCGGCCCGCTCCAACCTTCTAACTCCTCGCTCCTAGCTCCTCGCTCCCAGCTCCTTTTCGTCCCCTCCGCCATGCCCGTCCTCGCCCGCCCGCTGCGCCTCCTCGCCTTCCTCCTGCTCTGCGCCCTGCCCGCCGGCTCCGCCCTCCGCGCCCAGGTCGAGGCGTCCCTCGTCGCCCTCGCGCCCGGCGAAGCGGACTCCGGGCCCGGCGAACTCGTGGTCGGCCTCCGCCTCGTCCACCAACCCCACTGGCACACCTACTGGCAACAACCCGGCACCGGCTACCCCACCAGCATCGAGTGGCAACTCCCCCCCGGCTGGACCGCCGGCCCCATCCGCTGGCCCGCCCCCCACCGCGTCTACGATTCCGCCAAAAACCTCGCCGGCAACGGCTACGAGAACGTTATCACCCTGCCCGTCACCCTCATCCTGCCCGCCGGTTACGACCCCGCCGCGCCCGTCACCCTCCGCGCCAAAGCCGAATGGCTGATGTGCAAGGACGTGTGCGTGCCCGGCTCGGCCGAGCTCACCCTCGCCCTGCCCGCGCCCGCCTCTGGCCCGGCCCGCCAGGATCTCATCCGCGCGCTGCAAAACCTCCCCGAACCCGCGCCCGCCGACTGGGAAATCTCCGCCACGCCCCTCGCCGGCGGCAAAACCATCCGCCTCTCCATCCTCAGCCCCCGCGCCTACCCCGTGCTCGCCGGCGAGCCCTGGTTCTTCGCCACCGACGCCGCCATCGCCTACGACCAGCCCCAGACTCGCGTGCCCGCCGGCCTCCTCGCCGAGAACCTCGTCCTCGACCTGGCCGTGGCCGACTACGCCGACCCCAAACCCACCCGCCTGACCGGCGTGCTCACCTTCGCCGACGGCTCCGCCTACAACCTCGACGCGCCCTTCACGACCACCAGCTCGACCGCCGCCGCGTCCTCCACCGGCGCCACCTCCGCGTCCGGCTCGGCCACCCTCTCCGGAACCACCTCTGCCAACCCGTCCGCGCCCGCCGCCCCCGCCGCGCCGCTCACCGCGCTCTCGCTCGCGGCCATCCTCGCCACCGCCTACTTCGGCGGCCTCATCCTCAACCTCATGCCCTGCGTGTTCCCGGTCCTGGGCCTGAAAGTCCTCGGCTTTGTCCAGCAGGCCGGCTCGGACCGGAAAAAAATCACCGCCCACGGCCTCGTGTTCACCAGCGGCGTGTTGCTCTCGTTCTGGACCCTCGCCGCCGGGCTGGCCGTGCTCCGCGCTGGCGGCCAGCAGCTCGGCTGGGGCTTCCAGCTCCAGGAACCGGCCTTCGTCTTCGCCCTCGCCGCCGTGCTCCTCGCCTTCGCGCTGAACATGTCCGGCGTGTTCGAGTTCGCCCTCGGCGCCACCGCCATCGGCGGCGATCTCCAACAGAAACAGGGCCTCGGCGGTTCCTTTTTCACCGGCGTGCTCGCCACCGTGGTCGCGACCCCGTGCAGCGCGCCCTTCCTCGCCCCCGCCCTCGGCGCCGCCCTCGCCCTGCCGGTCGCGACCGGTTTCGTGGTGTTCACCGCCATCGGCCTCGGCCTTTCCACGCCCTACCTCGTGCTGGCCGCCTACCCCGCCGCCGTCCGCGCCCTGCCCCGCCCCGGTGCGTGGATGGAGGCGTTTAAACAAGGCATGGCCTTCCTGCTCTACGGCACCGTCGGCCTGATGGTCTGGATCCTCGCCGGCCAGCTCTCGGCCGAGCGCCTTTTATCCGTGTTGCTCGCTCTCACCGGCCTGGCCTTCGCGCTCTGGCTCTACGGCCGCGCCACCATGCCCGGCGCGCGCCGCAGCACCGGCAACCGCATCGCCTTCGGCTTGTCGTGGGTGCTCGCCGCCGCCGCCCTCGCCGCCGGCTGGCCCCGGGCCGACGCCCCCGACGAAATCGTCTGGGAGCCGTGGAGCGCCGCGCGCGTCGCCGCCCTGCAAAAGGAGGGCCGCCCCATCTACGTCGATTTCACCGCCCGCTGGTGTTTCACCTGCCAGACCAACAAAAAAGCCGTCTTCCACGGCCCGGGCTCCGGCGTGGTGCTCAAAACCTTCCGCGACCGCAAAGTCGCCACCCTGCGCGGCGACTGGACCAACCGCGACCCGCTGATCACCGCCGAGCTCGCCCGCTGGAACCGCGCCGCCGTGCCCTTCAACCTCGTCTACCTCCCCGGCCAGACCGAACCCCGCACCCTGCCCGAACTGCTGACCCCTGGCGTTGTATTGGAAGTGCTTAAGCGGTAAAATATGATCGGTTAACGATGCGGTAAATATTGGTCGACGAGTGATCTAAAATAGTCAGGAAATGCGAAAATCGAAGTATTTTTTCCGGACGACTACTCCCCTCGCGCACTGTTCGGGAGCATGGCATTGCATCATTTCCAACAAGCCAATTTCACCTAGCGGGAGTTGATTTCGATATCGAACCGATGGCGCTCAATGCCGGTCGCGACCACGACTGTGATATCAGAGACGAGAAATGGCTGCGGCACAAAGTCGCCGATGTCCGTCGCGAAGGCGACCAGTTTGGCAACCAGATCGGCCCTCTTTGGGCTGGGCTGAGCATATTTTTTCTTGGACTCCCCCTTTTACCTCGGGACACGCGGGATAGTGGATGCGAGGTCGCTGGAGATAGCGCGTGTCAAACAGGCATCGCGGATCTTGTTTGTTTAACTGCGCAAGTGGCCCTGGATCTTCTCTCAGGAGTGCGGTTCGCGGAGGGCGTTTTTCTTAAACTCGGGCGGCTCATTTTTACGTGGCGACAAACCCTTTTCATAGGTAGACGTAAATCGGTTTCGGTTGTTCGTCGTAGCCCGCGGCGCTCCCTTAGTTTAGGAGATCGTGAAACAGACGACGGAGCAGAGCTAGCGTTCAGAGACATCAGATAGATAAGGGCGTGCTCCTGTTTGCTAAGTTGGCTGAAAATGAAACAGAGTTCGTTATCGCGCAGGACTCGCAGGCAATGGGTAGACTTGGCGTTCGTCCATTCCAGATAGTCTTCGAAGGTGGACCGCTGATGTCCTGTGGCTAGTCGAGTCGGGTCCAATCTTGAAGGAAGGATCGGCGATCATCACTTGCATAACGGCATCTGGCAAGGTTGCCAACTGGCCGTTTGCGTTTGCCGGTAAGACGCGATTAAATCTTCGACTATATACTTCATCATTCCAACGATCAAACAGTTGGCGAGAAGATGATGCGGCGAACCGGGAGAGGATCGTTGTTAAGATTGGGTGTGGCTTCCGGTTCTGGAGGTCCCACGAGTCTCCTTATCGCGCTTATTGTGCCGTGCGAAGAGACGGTGCTGTAGGCACAACTTCGCTTCGGTAAATGATCTATAAAGCGTGGCAAAATCACTGCAGGTTCCGGCTCAGAGGTGTCTCGCAATCACTTATGCTAGTGCCAAGCGGTGGTGGCGTTCGGAAGACCACGTGGTGTAAGGGGGCAAAAAAGAGCCCCAAGCATCGTTTCGACGCTTGGGGCATAAACCTGGCAACGACCTACTCTCGCGGGACCTAACGTCCTACTACCATCAGCTGCTCGGGGCTTAACGGCCGTGTTCGGGATGGGAACGGGTGGAACCCCCGGCATATTATCACCAGGAAAGTGTTATACAGGATCAGATTAAATTTCCGGCAAGGAAGTAAATTAAACGACTAGAGACCGGCATTGCATAAACCGGCAGGCTCATTAGTAACGGTAAACTGAACTCATTGCTGAGCTTACATTTCCGTCCTATCAACCGGGTGGTCTACCCGGAGCCTGCACCGTCTTGCGACGGATTGTGATCTTATCTTGG
>JAIXVP010000293.1 GCA_027482905.1 Opitutaceae bacterium | reverse complement strand
TGCCGAGCCCCACCCCGCCCCGCAAGCCCATCCTGGAAGCCGAAGCCCGCCAGCCCCGCGGCATCCGCAACAACAACCCCGGCAACGTGCTGCGGAGCAAGTCCGTGACCTGGCGCGGCCAGGCGGATGACCAGTCCGGCGATGCCGAATTCGTGGTCTTCACCGCGCCCGAATGGGGCCTGCGCGCGATCGCCCGCATCCTGCTGAGTTACCGGGAGCGCGATGTCCGCACGCCACAGGCCATCGCGAACCGCTGGGCGCCGCCCAGCCACAAGAAGCCGGACGGCACCGTGGTCAAGAACCACACCGATGCCTACGCGAAGGCGCTGGCCAAGGCGCTGGACGTGACCATCGCCATGCCGGTGGATGTGCGGGACCCCGCCGTCATGGGCGCGCTGATCGCCGCGATCGTCCGGCAGGAGAACGGGCAGCAGCCCTATCCGCCGGACCTGATCGAGAAAGCCATGGACCTCGCCGGGCTCGAAGTCCCCGGCCTGCCCGCCAAAGCCTGACCGCCGGAGAGACGCCGATGAACACGATCGCCCAGTTGCTGCTGCCCTTCGCGGAGGTCGCGATCCACGTCGCGGGCACGCTGCTATTCGCCCTTGGCGCCATCGCCGCGAAGAAGGCGGCGGATTGGCTGAACCTGTCGGCCGAGGCCAAGGTGCGGGGCTACTTCCTGGAAGCGCTCGACCGCGCGATCGCCTATGCCGAGGACGCGGCCAGCAAGCGCCTGCAACTGGCCGGGATGACCAGCCCCGCCAATACCGGCCCGGTCTACGACGCGGCCGAGAGCATCGTGGGCGACGCCGCCGCGTACCTGCGCGGCCGGGTGCCGGACGCAATGGCCAGGCTGAACATCGGCGCCATCGGCCTGGAAGAGATCATCCGCGCACGCCGGGCGCAGAAGTAGCGCCATGGAACTCCTCCAATACCAGGGCCTGCTGGTCTTCGGGCTCGGCCTGATTGTCGCGCTCGGCGGCTGGATGCTGCGCAGCCACATCCTGCAGATCGTGGCGGACAAGACGGCCGGCACCGCCTCCGCCAGCGCGGTGAAGGCGCTGGATGAGCGGATCGATGCGCATGACGGCCGGCTGGCCAGCATCGAGACGGCCATGCGCCACCTGCCCACGGCGGAGCAGATGAACGCCCTGACGCTGATGTTCGCGGATCTCCGCGGCGATGTCCGCGCCGTCGGCGCCCGGCTGGAAGGGATGGAGAAGCTGATGACCGCCACCGGCCGGCGCGTGGAGCTGATCGACGAGCACCTGAAGCGAGGCGCCTGATGTCCTACCCCCAGCTGGTCACCGAGGATCGGCGCCTGTCCGTCCTGCTGCTGCTGGATGCCTCCCCGGGCGGGGCGGGGAACGAAGCGCTGCTGCATTCCGCCCTGGCCGATTTCGGCCACACCCCGTCCGGCGACCAGGTGCGCGTGGATCTGGCCTGGTTGGCGGAGCAAGGGCTGCTGACCACGCGGGACACGCATGGCCTGGTCGTGGCCACCATCACCGCGCGCGGGCAGGACGTGGCCTGGGGCCGCGCCGTCGTGCCCGGCGTCAAGAAGCCGAGGCCGCGGTGACGCCATGGCCCGCCGATCCAGCATCCAGGCGCTCGACCCCCGTGTGAAGGCGGCGGTGGACGCCGCCATCACCGAAGGCCGCGCGACGCTGGACGACATCGTCGCCCTGATCCGCGGCATGGGCGGGGACGCGAGCAAGAGCGCGGTGCACCGCTACCGCCAGAACTTCGAGGACAGCCTGACCCGGTACCGGGAGGCGCAGGAAGTGGCCGGGAAGTGGACCGCCCAGTTCCGCGCCGACCCGGACAGCGACGTGGGCCGCCTGCTGGCGGAGATGGTGAAGACCCTCGCCTTCCAGACCATGGCCGCCGCCGGCGACAGCGAAGCGGCGGTGGAGCCGCTGGAACTGGCCCGCCTGGCGCGGATGGTGAAGGCGATCACGGACACCGACCGCGTGAAGGCGGAGCTGGAAGCGAGGGCCCGCGCCGACGCCACGGCGAAGACGGCGGCGGCCGCGGTGGATGCCGTCGATCGCGTCGGCAAGGCCATGCGCATCGACCCGGAGGCGCTGAAGCGCATCCGGGAGGAAGTCTACGGCATCACGGGAGCAGCGGCATGATCGTCATCGACACATACAGCCTCTTCTGGCCGGACATGATCGATGTGGCCTGCGCGGCACCCGCGTCTCGGCCCCGCGAAGGCCGCCGCTTCAACCCGCGTGCAAACCCGCTTGTGCCGGCCGCCAACCGCCGGCGCGAACGTGAGCGGCGCCTGCGCCAGATGGCGCGTATGCAGGCCAGGCGGGCCACGGGAGGCGCCGCATGACGCCTGAATGCGTCCGTATCGGCAGCGCCACGCTCTGGCTGGGTGACAGCCGGGAGATCGCGCCGACGCTGCCGCGCCCCGCGGCCGTGGTCGCTGACCCGCCCTACGGCCAGCGCCTGAAGGTGAACGTCATCAAGCCGGGTGAGCCGTCGAAGAACTACCCGGCCATCCTGGGTGACGACGCACCCTTCGATCCCGCGCCATGGCTGCAGCTGGCGGACATCATCCTGCTGTGGGGCGCCCATCGCTTCGCGGACCGGATGCCGCCCGGGTCCTGGCTGGTCTGGGACAAGCGGCCGGATGGCGGGCGTCTGTG
>JAIXVP010000193.1 GCA_027482905.1 Opitutaceae bacterium | reverse complement strand
GGGGTGGGGGGGGAAAAAACGGCCAGAGGGGGGGGGCCGGGGGGGGTGGCGGGGGGGGGGGGGGGGGGGGGGGGGGACAGCCGGGTGTGCAGCCAGGCGAGGGCGGCGGGTTCGTCGGCGAAGGCGCCATCGAGTTGGGCTTCGAAGGCGAGGTCGAGCAGGCGTTTGAACTCGGGGCCGGGGGCGAGGCCGGCGGCGATGAGGTGGCGGCCGAGGAGGATCGGACGCGGGGCGGCGGCGGCGAGGTCGAGGGCGGCGGCGCGGGAGAGCAGGCGGTCGATGAGGGCGTGGGTCTCGGGCGAATGGAGGGGAGGGCGGCCGTCGCAATCGGCACGCATCACGGTGGCGAGTTCGGCGACCGTGGCGGGGTGGAGGCGGCGGGCGAGGCGGCGGAGGGCATTGGGACCGAGGCCGTCGGGGCCGCCGTGGTGGTGGACCATGTGATTGGCCACGAGCGGACCGATGGCGGGGGCGTTGTCGAGGGGGGCGCCGATGCGGGCGAGGAACGCCTCGGCGGGGGCGACGCCGGCGGGTTCGTGGCCGGGGCTGGTCCAGCGGAGGCGGCCGGAGCCGGGGGGCTTTTCCTCCTCGCGGGTGCAGGCGGGTTTGCCGACGTCGTGGAGCAGCACGGCGAACATCAGGAGGCGGCGGCGGCGCACGTCGGAGTTTAGCCAATCCGGGTCGCCGGCGAGGGCGTCGCAGGCGTGGGCGGTGTGGGTGAACACGTCGCCCTCGGGGTGCCATTCGGGGTCCTGGGGACAGCCGGCGAGGGCGGCGAGTTCGGGGAAATGGGCGAGCCAGCCGGTTTCGGCGAGCACGCGCAGGCCGGCGGAGGGGCGGCCGAAGGGCGGGGCGGATTTTTCGGCCCACTTGGCCCACTCGTGCCAGACGCGTTCGACGGGTAGCTCGGCGTAGGCGGGGACGATGGCGCGGCAAAGCGCGGCGGTGGCGGGGTCGAGGGTCAGGTCGAAGCGGCCGGCCAACTGCATGGCGCGCAGGACGCGGAGCGGATCCTCGGCGAAGGCCGGGCTGGTGTGGCGGAGGCGGCGGGCGCGGAGGTCGGCCTCGCCGCCGTGGGGGTCGATCAGGCGGTCGGCGAAAGGGTCCCAAGCGAGGGCGTTGAGGGTAAAATCGCGGCGGGCGGCGGCGGTGGCGTCGTCAAGGAGCGGGTCGGGCTCGACGGCGAAGCCGCGGTGGCCGGCGCCGGTCTTGGATTCGCGGCGGGGCAGGGAGATGTCGTATTCGACGCCGGAGGGGAGGCGGAGTTTGATCACCCCAAAGCTGCGGCCGACCACGTCGGTGGCGCCGAGCGGGGCGAGCACGCGGTGGAGGTCGGCGAAGGAGGCGCCGCCGACTTCGAGGTCGAGATCCTTGGGTTCGAGGCCGAGCAACCAGTCGCGGACCGCGCCGCCGACGATGCGCGGGCGGCCCACCCGGCGCAGGGCGGCGAGGACCGGGGCGAGTTCGGCGGGGAGCTGCATGGAAAACGGGCGGAGGTCGGGTTCAGCCCGCCGGCGGGGGCGCCGGGTTGCGACCGAGCTTAAACGCGAGCACCGTTAGGCGAGTCCAGCCCGTCAAAAGGGCGAGGCCGCCGAGAGGCGTCACCGGGCCAAGGAAACGCGAGCCGCCGAGGGCGAGAACGTAGATGGAGCCGGCGAAGAGCCACGCGCCCAGCAACCACCAGCCCGCGATGCGCCGCAGGGCGAGCGCGTGGTCGGGCGCGGCGGCGGACCAGGCGAGCGCGGCCAAGGAGGCGAGGGCGTGGGCGAGCTGGTAGTGGGCGGCGGTTTCCCAGGCGGCGGTGGTGCCCCGGGCCAGAAGGGTGTCCTTAAGGGCGTGGGCGCCGAGCGCGCCGAGGAGCACGGAGGTAAAGCCGGTCAGCGCGACCAGCGCGGCGAGGCGGGCGGGGCCTGGCTTTAAAATCGACATGGATGGGGCGCGCTGCGGTCGGAATGAATCTGCTGCATACTATGTGTGAAATTAATTTGAATTTGCTTTGCGGGGAGATTTTCGGGACCACGGCCCGCCGCCTTTAACCAGCGGCAATCAACCAAAACCAAACCAACCCACACCCATGATCAAGTCCACCCTCGTGTCCGCGCTCGCCCTCGGCGCCACCGCGTCCGTCTTCGGCCAAGCCGCCGCGTCGTCCTCTAACGCCGTCCAGTTCACCCTCGATAACACCGTCGTCACCGAATACGTTTTCCGCGGCCAGCAGTATGGCGATCTGACCTTCCACCCCTCCATCAAGGCCGCCTACGGCGACTTCTACGCCAGCGCCTGGGCCGCCCTCAGCGACAACCTGACCCTCGGCGATTACGAGATCGACTACGCCCTCGGCTATTCCGTGGCCCTCAACGACACCTTCACCGTCGACGTCGGCGGCACCTACTACTCCTACACCGGCACGGTCGGCAACACCGACACCATCGAGCCTTACGTCGGCGTGAAGGCCGATGTCTCCGGCCTCGGTCTCGGTCTCTACTACTTCTACGACCTCCAGATCGACGACTCCACCTACGAGGCCAAGGCGACCTACAGCTTCCCGGTCGACGCCATCAAGACCTCCCTCGACTTCAGCGCCACCGTCGGCTTCGGCAGCGGCGACCTGCCCGAGAACGTCGTCATCGCCGACAACTACACCTACTACGGCGCCGCCCTCGCTCTGCCCTTCCAGGTGTCCGACAACGCGACCCTCACCGTCGGCATCTCCTACACCGATGTCAGCGAGGACGCGATCAACGACAGCTCCGAGACGGTCTACTCGGCCGGCCTCGCGGTCCGCTTCTAAGCATTCCGATTGCTTCGCCGTTTTTCGGCGGGCGATTTTCGAGCCCGTCCCGGTTTTCCGGGGCGGGTTTTTTGTGTCCGGACGAACTCCGTCGTCGTTCAGTCGGAGGGCGGCAGGAGGTCCTGTTCGGCTTCGCGGGCGAGCAGCCAGAGCAAGTCGGAGACGCGGTTGACGTAGGCCAGGATGACGGGGCGGACGGTGCGGCCGGCGTCGGCGGGCAGGCCGACGAGGCGGCGTTCGGCGCGGCGGGCGACCACGCGAGCCTGATCAAACGCGGCCGCGAGGGGTCCGGTGCCGGGCGTGGCCCAGCCGTCGAAACGCAGGCCGCGGGCCTCGAGGTCGGCGGCGGCGAGGTCCACCCGGGAGAGCGCGGCGTCGTCGAGCTTCTTGAACTTTGATTCCAGGTAGCGCGCGGTGTCGGTCTCGGCGCACGCGACCTCGCCCATGAGCGCGACGAGGTCGTGTTGGATGGGCAGGAGGACCTCGGGTCGCCCGCCGGCGGCGCGGGCCAGGCCGATGGCGACGTTTAGTTCGTCGCAGGCGCCGAGGGCCTCGATCTGCGGGTGGTTCTTGGGGACGCGTTGGCCGTAGAGGAGGCCGGTCAGGCCCTGGTCGCCGGTGCGGGTGCTGATGCTCATGGCGGCAGCGTCGACGCGTCGGGGCCGGCTGGCAAGCGGCGCGGGCGGGCGGCGAGGCCTGTCGCTCAGCTCAAGTCAGGCGGCGGGCGGCGGCCTGGGCGCGGAGGCAGAGTTCGGCGGCCTTGAAGACGTGGCGCTGGGTCATGGCCTTTTCGGTGCGATTCAGGCAGTCGAGGATGAGCTCGCCGAAGAAGCGGAAACCGACCTGGCCGGCGACCTGGAGGTGGTGTTCACCCTTCTCGTCCACCAGGTAGACGTGGTCGCCGGTCGGGTCGCGCCCGACGTCGAGGTATTTGCGCAGCTCGATGTAGCCCTTGGTGCCGAGGATGGTCATGCGGCCGTCGCCCCAGGTGCCGAGGCCCTTGGGGGTGAACCAGTCCACCCGCACGTAGTTGGTCGCGCCGTTGTCGCCGATTAGGTTGGCCTCGCCGAAATCCTCGAACTCGGGGTGCTCGGGATTGGCGTAGTTGGCCACGGCGGCGTGGGCGACGGTGGCGTCGGTCGCGCCGGTGAAGGTCAGGAACTGCTCGAACTGGTGGCTGCCGATGTCGCAGAGGATACCGCCGAACTGCTCTTTCTTGAAAAACCAGTCGGGCCGGCCGGTGCCGAGACGGTGGGGGCCGAGGCCGATGACCTGGAGCACGCGGCCGATGGCTCCCTGTTTGACCAGGTCGGTGGCAAACATGGCCGACTCCACGTGCAGGCGCTCGCTGAAATAGACGGCGTATTTGCGGCCGGTGCGGGCGACCACGGCCTTGGCGGCGTCGAGCTGGTCGAGGGTGGTGAAGGGGGTCTTGTCGGTGAAGTAGTCCTTGCCGGCCTCCATCACGCGGCCGCCGATGGCGCCGCGTTCGTTGGGGATGGCGGCGGCGGCGACGAGTTGCACGGCGGGGTCGGCGAGGATCTCGTCGAGCGAACGGGCGACCTGCACGGCGGGGAATTTTTGCCGGAAGGCGGCGACCTTCGCGGGATCGGCGTCGTAGACCCATTTCAGCTCGGCGCCGGCCTCGAGCAGGCCGTTGCACTGGCCGTAGATGTGGCCGTGTTCGAGGTGGGCGGCGGCGAAGACGAATTCGCCGGGCTTCACGACCGGGTTGGGTTTGCCCTGGGGGGCGTAGTTCATGCCGTCGGCTTTTTGGCTCATGGGGGGGAAGCGGTGGGAGAAGGGACGGCAGTTTGGACAACGCCCGCGCGGACGCCGGTGGCGGAGACCTGCAAACAGTCGCGCGGGAAGCGCGGCGGGCGGCTCCGGTTCAGGCGCCGGCGGCGGCTTTGGTCTTTTCGGCGAGGGCCTTGACCGCGCGTTCAACGCCGCGGCGGACGGATTTGTCCATCCGGTCGATGAAAAGAGTGCCGTTCAGGTGGTCGGCCTCGTGCTGAATGCAGCGTCCGAACAGGCCGTTGCAGAGCAGGGTGTGCGGCGTGCCCTGGGCGTCCTGGTAGGTCACGCGGATGCGGTCGGGGCGTTCGATGTCGCCGCGGATCTCGGGGAACGAGAGGCAGCCCTCCTCGTAGGGGAGTTTCTCCGAAGGGAGGAACTCGACCTTCGGGTTGGCTAGGACCATGGGCATGATCAACTCCAGCGGGGGCTGGGCGCCGTCGAGTTCCCAGTAGAAATCGCGGTCAGTGTTGCGCAGGTCGACCACGCAGAGCTGGAGAGCCCGGCCGATCTGCTGGGCGGCGAGCCCGATGCCGGCGGCGGCGTGCATGGTCGCGACCATGTCGGCGGCGAGTTTGGCGAGATCCTGGTCGAAAACGGAGACCGCCGCGCCTTTTTGACGAAGGACGGGGGCGTTGTAGTGAACAATCGCGAGCGACATGGGTCGGTAGAGAAACGTGAAAGCCTGCAAGGCGCGCCAGCGTGGATTTGCCACCCCGGCCCGCAAACCAATACTCACCGCGCCATGACCGCCACCGCTCCCGCGCCCGCCCGCGGACGTTTTTTCCCGTCCGGCCCCGGCCTGGGCGCGGGGCTGGCGCTCGGTGCGACCTTGATTTTTGGGGCTTGGGTGGTGCCGGTGAATCTCCGTGCGCTCGCGCCCGCCCTGCTTGCTCGCGCCGGGGCGGGCACGCCGGGGCTGGCGGAGCTGGGCGCGGCGCGGCTTGACGCGGCCGAGCCGGGGCCGGCGGCGCTGTATCTAGCCGGGGCGCGGGCGGCGGGCGCGCCGGCGGCGGGGGTGGACGACCTCGCGGGCGCGCTGGCGGACTTCGGCCGCCGCGAGCCGGCGCTTTTGCCGTGGGGCGGCGAGGATCCGTTTCTGGCGCCGCTGGCCAAATCGGTGGCGGCCCGCGCGGCGGCCGGGCGGGGCGAGTCGTCGCCGGTGCTGGGTTTCCTCGTGCCGGCCGAGGCACGGGTGGAGTTGCGGGGCTTTTTGGGCGGCTCGCGGCGCGCGGCGGTGCGAGAGACGCTCGCCTTGCTCGATTTGAAGAACACCGGGCGCTTCGTGCCCGCCGGGCGGCCGGGCGGGCAGACCTATGAGGCGCTGGTCCTGCTCGCGGCGTTGCTCCAGCAGGGCGAGCACCTCGGCGGGCCCTTCGCCCGCGAGTGGCGCGAGGCGGCGCGCACGGCGGCGGCTCGGGGAGAACTCGGCGCGGCGGAGCCCCTGTTGATGGATTTGCTGGCGCTGGGCCGGCGGCTCGACTGGCGCCAACTCACGGCGGTGGCGGGCGCGGTCGAGACCGGCGCGACCTGGGGCGACCTGGCCGACGCGGCGCGGGCGGGCGGGCGGTCCTTCGATCTGGCGCTCGCGGCGGTTTTGGCCGACGGGTCGGCGGAGCGGTGGACGCGGTTTCGGCGCGCGCACCCGGCGGACGCCGACGCCGACCTCGCGCTGGCGCTGGTCGAGGGTCAAGGCGCGGTGCGCTTGCTACTCGAACGCGGCGTGCCGGTGAACCGTCGCGCCGCGCCCGCCCCGGGGCCGCTGGTCGGGCTGGCGCTTTTGCACCCGGGCTGGGCGCTCGCGCTGCGCTTCGCGCTCTGCGCGGGCGGGGCCTATGCGATCTTGCGCGCTCTCGACCGGGGCGGACGCGTCGGGCGCGGTGCGGATGCCGCCCGCGACGCGGTTTTTCGCGCCCGTGCCGGCGTGCTCGCGCTGGTCGCGACCGGGGCGTTCATCCTCGTCACCGAGCCCTATCTCGGCCGCGCCGCGCCGCTGCGCGCGGAGGGTCTCCAGTTGGCCATGCCCGTGCTGGGCAGCCTCGCCGACCCGGCTTCGCTAGCGACCGTCGTTCCCTCTTTCGCCATGGACCTCCATTCCCTCCTCGCCATCGCGCTCTTCGGCGCCCTGCAGCTCGCCATGTATCTGGTTTGCCTCGCCAAAATCCGCGCCCTCGACGCGCTGGCCCTGCCGCCTCTCGTGAAACTCCGCCTGATGGAGAACGAGGAGAACCTCTTCGACGGCGGGCTCTACCTCGGCATCGGCGGCACCGCGACAGCGCTGGTGCTCCAGGTGCTCGGCCTGGTCGAGCCAAACCTGCTCGCCGCCTACTCCTCCAATCTCCTCGGCATCACCTGCGTGGCGCTGGTGAAGATCCGCCACGTCCGGCCCTTCAAGACCCGCCTCATCCTCGCCGCGCAGGACGCCATCGCGGCCGGCCCGACGACCGAGCCGGCCCGCTGAGCCGCGCGCCCCGGCCATGAACAAGACCCTTCTCCTCGTCCTCTGCGATTTCCTGCTGCTGAGCTTGCTCGCGCTCACCCGCTGGGAGGACGCCCGCCCGGCCGCTCCGACATCCGCGCGTCCGGCCCCCGCGGCGAGTCCGGCGGGCGCGGCCACGCCCGAGCAGGACCTAGTTGCGGTGATGAAGCTTTCCCTCGAAGACGAGCAGGCGCGACGCGCGGCGGTCGCGGAGGATCTAGCCCGCACCGAGGCGGCGCGCGCGGAGGCCGAGACGGCCAAGGCCCGGCTGACGGATAACCTCGCCGCGAGCGAAAAATCCGCCGCCGCCCTTGGCGAAAACCTCGCCGCCACCCGCGCCGCCGCCGAGGCCGAGCGGGCGCGCAACGAGGCTCTCGCGCTGGAACTGGCGGGGCGCGAGGCGGAGGCGAAACGCCGCGAGGCGGAACTGGCGCGGGTGGCCGCCGCCGAGGGCGCGGCGCGTGCCCGGGCGGAGGCGCTGGCGGTGGACGTCGGCGTGGCGCGGCGCGAGAAGGAGTTGCTCGCCGCGCAGGCCGAGGCCTTGAAAAACGAGGTCGCGGCCGAGCGCGCCGAGCGCCAGCGCGTGCAGGCGGCGACGACCGAACTGGCGGCCGGGGTGGGCGAGATGGCGGAGCGCACCGGCGCCCTGACGAAGGAGATCCGCGAGGCGCGGCCGATCAACGCCAACACCCTCTTCGGCGACTTCCTCGCGCGCCGCGTGTCGACGCGTTTCGCCGCCGGGCGCTCGACTTTTTTGGGCCCGGTCACGCGGGCTGTCGACGCGCGCACCGTGTTGGTGGGCGACGGCAAGGACGTGGTCGCGTTGCTGCACGTCGACGACACGCCCTTCGACTGGCGCGCGGCCGGCCAGCCGGACTGGGCGCGGCTGGAGCTGACGCTGGCGCGTGATGGCGGATCGGTTACGGCCGGGCGGGTGGATTTTCTTTCGCTCGACCCGCGCGTGGTGGCCGTGCCGCTCACGGCGGACGAGGCGCGGCGGCTGGGCGGCGAGTCCTACCTGCTGGCGTTGGAGCCGTTCAAGTTTCCCGAGGCCGTGCTTATCAGCGCGGGCGGCGCCGGCTATGGCGAGTTGCCCTTCAAACTCGACCCGCAGAACCCCGGCTACGTGGCGGTGGACAACCGGCTGCTGCGGCGACTCTTCGGGGACTTCGCGCCGACCCGGGGCGACCTTGTGTTGAGCAAGACGGGCGAGTTGCTCGGCGTGATGGTGACGGCCGACCGCTGCGCGCTGGTGACCAACTTCCTCCCGCAGCGCACGCTCCCGCTCGGGCCGGACCTTGTGGCGACGCCCACCGGGCCGGTGCTCGACGCGGTCGCGAAACGCTTTCTCGTCCTGCCGGCCGCGCTCAAGTAGACCCGCCCGCGCATGCCGATCGCTCCCGATATTCTTTGGATCGTCACCACCCAGTGGCGGGCCGGGGCGCTGGGCCGCGCCGGTGATCCCAACGCCCGCACGCCCGCGCTCGACGCCCTCGCTGCCGAGGCGACGGACTATGCCCAGGCGGTCACGCCGCATCCCTTCGGCCCCTTTGCGCGCGCGGCGCTGCTGACCGGCGTGCCCTCGCCGGAAAACGGCGTGCGCGACTACTGGGACG
>JAIXVP010000185.1 GCA_027482905.1 Opitutaceae bacterium | reverse complement strand
GGTGGTCAACCGCTGCACCATCACCGGCGCCCTGCTGGCTCCGCCCAACTATCATCGTTACGTATCGATCCTCGCCCAGCACCACGCGGCGAACATCCGCATCCCGCTGGAAGCCTACAAATCGAAGATCGAAAGCGTGCGCGACCCCGAGGTCGTCGCCCAATGGTTGGAGAAGATGAAGAAAACCACGCGCTACACCGTGAAGCCTGCGCCGGTGCGCGCGCCCAAGCCGGATGCCGCCGCTCCCGCCGGAGCCGATCCGGTCGCCGATGAGGCCGCCGCGCCCGCCCCCGAGGTGGTCGCCGAAGCGCCCGCCGCCGCGCCCGTTTTGCCGTCCTTCGATTCGTTGGAAGAGGCCCGCCAGTGGCTCCTGACCGAGGCGCGCGGCCGGGTGGTGCGTTCGGTCGAGCAACTGCGTTTCCCCGGCAAAATCCTCGAGCTCATGCCCGAGGCCGGCGAACTCCGCCGCGCGGTCGAGGGTGCGCTGGCCAACCAGCGCCGCTTCCCGCTCGACACCGCCAACGCCCTGCGCGGCCGCCTGCGCCGCGAGAGTTTCACCATCTTCAAGAAGGGTTCCAAGGGCATCAGCTACGTCTGCGCGGTGAAGCGCCGTTTCCGCGTCCCGGGCCAGACCTTCTCGGACTCGCTCGCGGCGTTGATCGCCTTCGTGGAGGCCCATCCGATGATCAAGGGCAGCGAGCTGGCGGCCAAACACCTCGGCCTCGCGTCGCGTCCCGCCCCGGCCGAGGGAGTCGCGCCCGAACCGGTTCCGGTCGAGGAGCAGGAGAAGCAGCTCAAGCTCAAGGGCGACCTTCGCTATCTAGTTAAGGAGGGCTACGTGACCGAATTCGTGGACGGCACGCTTTTCTGCCCGCCCGCGATGGTCGAGGCGCGCAAGCGCGAGATCGAGGCTTCGGACGTGGATCCGGAGAACTTCCCCGAGGCGCCGAAATCCTCGGTCGCCGAGACTCCGGCGCCCGCCGCCGTTTCCGAGCCGTCCACTCCGGCGCCTGTCGCCGCCGCCGAAGAAGGGGCGGTGGATGAGCCGCAAGCCGAGGCGGCGCCCGCACCCGACCACGCTCCGGCGGACCCGGTCGTCGAGCCAGAGGCGGAAAAACCCGCCGATCAAGCCTGAGTCTCCTTGGCAGGATCTTGCGAAAGACCACAGCCCGCGCCCTACCCGGCGCGGGTTTTTTGTGGGTCTTCGCTAGCGAAAGCAGCCCGCGCTTGGGTTTTAAGTTTCGGCCTCCGTGCGCCGATGGAGTTGCGCCGGGTTTTGTGTTTCCGGTCCAAACCTCCGCCACGTTCCCCCATGAATCTTCTTCGCCTTGCCGGCATTCTCGCCGGCGTCTCCGCCGTCCACTTCGCGGGTGCCTCCGAGCACGCCGCGCCCGCCTCTTCGGCTGAACACGCCGCGCCAGCCGGGCATGACGCGGCGGGCGCCGCCGGCCAACACGCCGCGCCGGCCTCGCCTGCGGCCCCCGCCGCCGCGCCCGCCGCCCATGCCGCGCCGGCCGAGTCGCTATCCGCGGCCGAGGCCCTCGGACGTCTGATCTCCGGCAACCAGCGCTTCATCGCGGGCAAACCCGAGCATCCCCGCCAGTCGACCGCCCGGCGCGGCGCGCTCGCCGGCGGCCAGCAGCCTTTCGCCATCGTGCTGACCTGCGCCGATTCGCGCGTCTCACCGGAGATCTTTTTCGACCAGGGGCTGGGCGATCTTTTTGTCCTGCGCAACGCCGGCAACGTCGTCGACGACCATGTCCTCGGAAGCATAGAATACGCGGTCGAGCACCTCCACGCCGGTCTCGTGATCGTCGTCGGCCATTCGAAATGCGGCGCGGTCGCCGCCACCGTGGGCGGCGGCAACGTCCCCGGCCACATCCATAGCATCGTCGAGTCCATCGAGCCCGCCTTCGAGTCCGTCGCCGAAATGCCCGGCGACATGGTGGACAACACCGTTCGCGCCAACGCCCTCCGCGCCGCCCGGCAGATTTCCCGCTCCAAGCCCATCCTCTCCGCCGCCGTCGAGGCCGGCCACCTGAAGGTCGTCGCCGCCCGCTACGACCTCGCCACCGGCCAAGTCGTCCTCCTGCCGTAGTCCAGCCGCGGCCTAGCCCGGGGAGCCCGCGGTCGTCGCCGCCGCCCGGGAGGGAGGCTTGAGCTGGATCAACACGTTCGCCGCCGTGATCAGCCCGCCGCCGACCAGCAGGGCCCACGTCGCGGTTTCGTTTTCATAACTGATCGCCGCCCACGCCGAAAACCAGGCCGGCAAAAACAGCGCCAGCGCCGATCCGAAGACCGGCTCGGCGCAATACACCAGACCCGCCTCGGTCGCGCTGATCCGGGGCTGCCACGCGTTCATCAAGCCGTAGGCCCCGACCGTGCAGACCAGGGTGAGCATCAAGGTGAGCGCGATCCACGTGCCCGAGCTCCACGGCGCGGCCAGCGCGGCCGCCGTGCTCTCCGCCGGCGCGAGCGCAAACAGGAGAGCGCCGTAGACCACCGCCTGGGTGGTGAACATGGTCAACGAGATCCGCGACGCCCGGTTGCCCGCGAATTCGGGGCGTTCCAGCCACAGGATCTGCCCCATAAAAAACACCGACGCGACCAGCGTTTCCACCTCGCCGCGCCCGAGATGCAGCTCGCGCCAGTTAAAGCGGCCCAGCACCGCCACGCCCGCCAGCACCAGCGCGCAACAAATCCAGACCACCGCGCCCGGCCCGCGCCGCGCCCGCCAAGCCACGTAGATCGGGATCAGGATGGCGTAAAACTGGGTCAAAAAAGCCGAGGTCGACGCGGCGGTGTATTGCATGCCGTCGCATTGGAACACCATGCCCGCCGCGGAGAACGCCCCGATCACGCCGCCCTGGATCCACTCGCTCCGCCGGATGTCGCCGCGCAACAACGCCCGCCATTGCCACGCCGCGAGGATGGCCGCGCCCAAGGCGAAACGCGGCGCCAACACATACACCGTGACGAACCACGTGTCCGCCGCCGGCGACAACCGCGCGTGCAACAGCATCAGCGTTTTTATCAGCGGGAAACTTAGTCCCCAAAAGGCCGTCGCCAGGACGAGCATGCCGACCGCCCGCGAGTGCGAGACGGGGTGGGGGAGGGCGGTAGCGGGCATGGGACGGACAACGTAGCGCCCGCCGCATCGCATGCTCCAGCGCAATGTGGGCGGCCCGCGCGACGCGCGTATCGCGTTCCGGGTTGCGAGACCGTCGCGCGCGGTTTCGCTGGCCCCATGCACGACTGGCCCCGCCTGCACGCCTTCGCCGCCCGGCGGCCCGCCGCGCCGCTCGCGTTGGTCTCGCTGGTCGGCCGCAGTGGTTCGAGCTACCGCCCGCCGGGCGCGCGCCTGCTGGTCGCGGCCGACGGCGCCTGGGCCGGCTCGATCAGCGGCGGCTGCCTGGAGGACGAACTCGCGCGCGAGGCGGTCCGCGTGCTTGCCACCGGCGCGTCGGTTTTGCACTCGGTCGACACCCGTCCGCACTACGGCTGCCCCGGCCGGCTGGAGTTGTTCATCGAACCGCTTCCGGCCGGTTGGATGGACGATCTGGGCGCCCGCCTCGCCCGCCGTGAGACCTTTGTGGTGCGCACTCGTTTCGCCGCCGGCGGGGGTGAGGCGACCGGCTCTCGAATCGAAAACGCGTTCGCCGCCGACGCCGGCCCGGCCGGTGTGTTTCACCAGGAAGTGGGACCGACGCCTCGGCTGGTGGTGGTGAGCGGCACAAGCGACGCCGACGCCGTCTTGCGTTTCGCCGAGGTGCTCGGGTGGGACGTCCACCGCGTCCTGCCGGCCGGCGAACGCGACCGGGGCGGAGGAGCTTTCGGCGACGAGGTCTGCCCGGCCGGGGCGCTGCCGGTGCGTTTCCCGCCCGACGCCCGCACCGCCGTGCTCGTCATGACCCATCATCTCGCCCGCGACCTTTCCTACCTGCGCGCCGCCGTGGGGTCGCCTTATCCCTACATCGGTCTGCTCGGTTCCCGGCGGCGGCGCGAGGCCCTGCTCGCCGCGCTGGGTGAGGAGGGGCTGCTCACCGATGAGACCCTGGCCGAGCGTTTGCACGCCCCGGTGGGGCTCGATCTCGGCGCCGACGATCCCGCCGCCATCGCTCTCGCCATCGTGGCCGAGGTCCAGGCCTTTTGGGGCGGTCGGTCGGGTGCATCGCTGCGCCTCCGGACCGGCGCCATCCACCCGGCCGCCGCGGCGGGTTCCCCCTGAGCCATGGCCGCCGCTGGCGCGATCATCCTTCTCGCCGCCGGGGCCTCGTCCCGCTGGGGCCGGCCCAAGGCCCTGCTCGACTGGGGCGGCGGGCCGCTGGTTCATCACCTCGCCCGCGTCGCTCTCGATGCCGTCGGCCCGGACGGCCGGGTGGTCCGCGTGCTCGGGGCCCACGCCGCCGCCGTCGCCGCCGCGCCCGGCCCGGCCGGCGTGGTGGACGTGTTCAACCCCGATTGGGCGCGGGGCATGGGACACTCCATCGCCTGCGGCCTGCGCGCCGCGCTCGGGCTGGAGCCGGCGCTGGCGGCGGTGGTGGTCTTGCCCTGCGACCAGCCGCTCGTGACCGCCGCGCATTTGCGGCTTTGCCTCGCGACCGTGCTCGCCGCGCCCGACGCTATGGTAAACACCGACTACGACGACGCCACCGCCGGCCCGCCCGCCGGCTTCGGGCGCGATTATTTTGGCGAGTTGCTGGCGCTCGACGGCGACGAGGGCGGACGTGCGGTCTTGCGTAGCCACCGCGAGCGCCTCGTTTCCCTGCCGTCACCGGAATGTCGCTGGGATTTGGATTCCGCCGCCGAGCTGCAAAATCTAAAAAACCATCTTAGCTCCGCTTAACCTCACCCCCGCCGCCCCATGCCCACCACCCTCACCGTCAACGGCCGCGTCCACGAGCTCGCGGACTTCGATCCCGCCACGCCACTCCTCTGGGTGCTGCGCGACCACCTCGGGCTCGTCGGCACCAAATACGGTTGCGGGCAGGGGCTGTGTGGCGCCTGCACCGTTCATTTCAACGGCGCCGCGATGCGCTCCTGCGTGCTGCCTCTCGCTGCCGCCGCCGGCCAAAAGATCACCACCATCGAGGGTTTGGCGGCCGACGCCCGACTGACGCCCCTGCAACAAGCGTGGTGCGACGAGGACGTCGCCCAATGCGGTTACTGCCAGGCCGGCCAGATCATGAGCGCCACCGCCCTGCTGGCGAAAAATCCCCGCCCCACCGACGCCGACATCGACGGCGCGCTGGCGGGCAACCTCTGCCGCTGCGGCACCTACCAACGCATCCGCCGCGCCGTCCACGCCGCCGCCTCGACCCTCCCCGCCTGAGCCCTCCCCGCCATGCACCCCGATCTCTCCGTTCTCGATCCCGTCAGTTTTCCTCCCGCCGTCAGCGCCGCCCGGCCGGGCGACGCCCCCGCGCTGGATCGCCGCTCCTTCCTGCGCCTCGCCGCGCTTGCGGGCGGCGGCTTCGCCCTCGCGCTGTATCTGCGCGGTCCGGACGCCGCCGCCGCCGAGCCCGCGGTCTCGGGCGGAGCCGAACCCGGCGGAGATTTCACGCCCAGCCTTTTTGTGCGCATCACGCCGGCGGGCGAGATCACCGTGCTCGCGGCCAACCCGGAGTGTGGTCAGGGCGTGAAAACCGCCTTTCCCATGTTGATCGTCGAGGAGCTCGACGCGCCGTGGGCGCGGGTGAAAATCGAACAGGCCGACCTCGATCCCCGGCTTGGTCGCCAGGCCGCCGCCGGCAGCCGCGGAACGCCGACCCATTATCAACCTTATCGCCGGCTGGGGGCCACCGCCCGCGCCCTGCTCGTTTCCGCCGCCGCCGCCCGCTGGGGCGTGCCTACCGACGAGTTGCAGACCCCGGGCGACGCGCGCGTGGTCCATGCGCCGACCGGGCGGGCTGCGACTTACGGCGAGCTTGCCACCGCCGCCGCCGCGCTTCCGGTGCCGGACGAGAAAACCGTTCCGCTCAAGGACCCCTCGGCCTTCCGCCTGCTCGGACGGCGCGTCGGCGGCGTGGACAACCCCCGCATCGTGGTCGGCGCGCCGCTCTTCGGACTCGACGTGCGCCGGCCCGGGCAGCTCTTCGCCACTTTCGTGAAGTGCCCGGTCTTTGGCGGAGTGGTCCGCTCGGCCGACCTCGCCGCCGCCCGCGCCGCGCCCGGCGTGCGCGCGGTGTTCGAAGTCAAGGCCCCCGGTGTCGCCTCGGGTGTCGCCATCGTCGCCGACTCGACCTGGCGGGCTTTCCAGGCCCGTGACGTTTTGAAGATCGAATGGGACGAGGGTCGCGCGACCGGTGATTCCGACGCGGCCTTCGCCGCCGCCGCCGCGCGCCTGCACGACGCGCCCCCGGCCGGTGACCCGCTCCGCGGCGCGGGGGATTTCGCCGCCGCCCACGCCGCCGCCGCCGTGCGGGTCGAGGCGCGTTACGAGTATCCGTTTTTGTCTCACGCCAATCTGGAGCCGCAGAACTGCACCGCGCTCCACCGGCCCGACGGGGTCGAACTCTGGGCGCCCACCCAGTCGCCGTCCGGCGCGCGCGACGCCGCCGCCAAGGCCCTCGGCGTGGCGCCGGAGAGCGTCGTGGTGCACATGACGCGCATCGGCGGAGGCTTCGGCCGGCGCCTGACCAACGACTTCGCGGCCGAGGCGGCGGCCATCGCACGCGAGGTTTCGGGCACGCCGGTGCAACTCGTCTGGACCCGGGCGGACGACATGCAACACGACTGGTATCGGCCGGGCGGCTTCCACGCCTTCCGGGGCGGGGTCGACGCGGACGGCCGTGTCGTCGCCTGGGGCGAGCACTTCGTCACCTACGCGGCGGGCTACGATACCGACAAGGTCGCCGGCGTGGCCGGTCTGGCCGCCGCCGAGTTCCCCGGTCGGCTGGTGCCGAACGTGCTCATCCACCAGAGCCCGCTGCCGAATGGAATCCCGCTCGGCCCGTGGCGCGCGCCCCGCACCAGCGCGCAGTGTTTTGCGCAGCAGTGTTTCCTCGACGAGCTGGCCCACGCCGCCGGCCGTGATCCGGTGGAGTTTCGCCTCGCCCTGCTCGCCGCCCCGGCCGCGCCCGCCCCGGCCGGCGAGCGCGGACCGGTTTTCGACAACGCCCGCATGGCCGGCGTGGTCCGGCTGGCGGCCGAGAAATCCGGTTGGGGCGCGCCCGGCGAGACCCCCTGGCCGCGGGGACGGGGACGCGGCATCGCCTTCCAGTTTAGCCATCTCGGCTATGTTGCCATCGTGGCCGAGGTCACGGTTTCCAAAACCGGGGACCTCGTGATCGACCGCGTGGTGGTGGCGGCCGACGTGGGCCGCCAGATCATCAACCCGAGCGGCGGGGAAAACCAGAGCGAGGGATCGGTGGTGGACGGCATCAGCTCCGCCCTGGTCCAGCGCATCACCATCGAGGGCGGGCGCGTCGCGCAGAGCGGTTTCGCCGACATGCCACTGCTGCGGATCGACCAGGCCCCGAAACGCATCGAGACCCACTTCCTGCTCACCGATAATCCGCCGACCGGTTTGGGCGAGCCGGTGATCCCGCCGGTGCCGCCGGCGCTGGGCAACGCCATCTTCGCCGCCACCGGCCGTCGCGTGCGTCGCCTGCCCTTCAACGCCGCCGATCTGAGCTGGAGCTGATCGCCGTCCGCTCCCGGCGCGACCATTCCAACCTTGAACCGGCCCACCCGGTGCCGTAGCGGATGGCGGTCCCGCGTTTGGTCTTCCGGGCGCGAACCGATTCCGTAACAATTTTCCCCGAAACAGCATGCAGCTCCTTCAACCCAGTCGCTCCAACCGCAAAAAAAAGCGGAGACTCACGGCTTGGATCTGGGGCGTCTTGTTGGTTTTGGCGGCGGCCGGGTGGTTCGCCAAGGATCCGCTTCGGGATCGGTATCGCTTCTGGAAACAAAAACGGGCGCTGGCCCAGGCGCGCGAGTTCGTGGCCAACCGCGACGCCCTCAGCGCGCAGCTGGCGCTGGACGTGGCGATCCGGGCCATGCCGGGCAATGCCGACACCATCCGCGTCGCGGCCGACATTCTCGAGCAGGCCGGAGCGCCCCAGGCCATGCGCCTGCGCCGCATGGTCACCCAGCTGCTCCCGGCTTCGTCCGAAGATGCCGCGCGTCTCGTGCTGTGTTCCCTGCGTTTCCAGGATTATAACTCGGCCAAGGACGCCCTGGCCGAGACCTCCCCCGAAGTTTCGCGGGAGCTGCCGATGATGCAGGCCGCCTTGACCTATGCGTTGGCCACCGACGACCGGCCGGTCGCGGACGTCTTTTTGGGCGAACTGCGCCAGCGGTTCCCGGAAAACGCCGATCTACGCCACGCCCAGGCCAAGCTGCACCTGCGGCATCCCGACGAAACCAAACGCGCCGCCGCCCGCGCCGAGTTGGAGGAGTTGGCCCGCACCCGTCCGGAACTCGCGCTGCCCATCAATCGCGAACTGGCCGGCGTCGCTCTACAAGCCAAGGATTACCCCGAGGCCCGTCGCCGCTTCGAACTCATCCTCGCCGATCCCGCCTCCACGCTCGACGACCGCCTGCAGAAGGCGAATCTCGCGCTGCTGATCGACAAAACGCCCTTCGCCTCCATTTACGCTGAACTCTCGCCCGCCGCGCTGCGCGCTCCGGCCGACGCCGTGCAGTTCACCCGCTGGCTTTTGGTGCAGGATCGCGGTCCCGAGGCCCGGCGCTGGATCGAGGGCCTGCCGGCCGAGTTCCGTGCCGACATGGGCGTCCGTGCGATCGAGGCCGACACCATCGCCCAGCTCGGCGATTGGGAGCACCTCGGCCCCTTGGTCGAGGCGGGTGCCTGGGGTGAGATCCCGGTCAAAAGCGTGCGGCTCGCCATGTCCGCCCGCCTCATGGAGGAGGCGGACAAGGAATCGCTGCGCCTGGAGATCTGGGAGGCGGCCGTCCGCGCCGCCGGCAACAGTTTGTCCGCCCTTGGTGTTCTGCAGCGGCTCGCCACCGCTTGGCGCCTCGACAAGGAGTCCGAGCACACCCTGTGGACCATCGCCCGCGCCTACCCGGACCAGACCTGGGCCCACCAGACCTTGTTCAACTCCTACAAGGAGAAGAAGAACACCGGCGGCATGCGCAGCGTGCTCTCCGCCTTGCGTCAGTCCAACGGCGCCGTGCCGCGTTACCAACACGATTGGGCGCTGCTCACCCTCCTGCGCGAACCCGGGGTGATCTGGACCCCGGCCAAGGAGACGATGAAAACCCTCTACGAACGCGATCGCGCCAACGCCACCTACGTCACCGGCTACGCTTTCGCCCTCGCGCAGTCCGATCTCGGGACCGAGGCCCTAGCGCTCCTCTCCGCCCTGCGTCCGGAGGAACGCGAATATCCGCCCCGCTTGCCCTATCTTGCCTACGTGAACGGTGCCGCCCGCAAACGCGAGGAGGTCGCCCGCTTGCAGGCCCTGGCGGATAAAATCGGCGCCGAATACCTGCCTGAGGAACGCAACCTTTTCCTGCTGGCGGCCGAGGCCGCCCTGCGTCCCGCTTCCCCGGCCGCGTCCCGCCCCCGGCGCGAGGTCGCCAAACCCGCCGAAACCCCCGTCGCCGCCCCATGAGCCGTGCGCCGGGCGGTGTTGTCCCACGTTTGGGTTTGATCGCGGGTGTGGTCCTCGCCGCGCTCGCGCTGGTGCCGCTGGCCGAAGTCTGGCGCCAGTCCCCGGATCTTCGCCACGGTTGGGCTGCGGCGTTGTTGATCGTCTATCTCTGGTGGGAACGCGCCGCCGAGCACCCTGTCGCCCGGCCCCGCGAAAAGCTCGCGCCCGGCTGGTGGATCCTGGCCGGCGGTCTCGGGCTGGCGGCCTTGCCGATGCGGCTCCTGCTCACGCCTTTCGCGTTATGGCCCCTGATGTTATGGGCCTACGCGGGGATTTTGCTCGGGGGCGCGGCGCTCGCCGCCTGGTTGCGCGCCGGTTGGCCCGGGGTGCGCTGGTTGCTGGCGCCCTGCTTGATCCTGGTCAGCGCCCTGCCGTGGCCGGCCGGGTTCGAGACTTTCGTGATCTACCCGCTGCGCGAGACCATGGCGGGTTTGGCGGCGGAGGTCAGTAATCTGCTCGGGCGTCCCGCCCTCGCGGTGGGCACGACGGTGCGGCTGCCCTCCGGCTGGGTGGGCATCGACGAAGCCTGCGGCGGTATTCGATCGCTCCAAGCCTGCCTCATGATGGCGCTTTTTTTTGGCGAGTGGTTTCGCTTTTCGTGGTCGCGGCGACTGGTGCTGGTCGCCTGCGGGGTGGGGGCGGCCTTGGCGGGCAATTTCTCCCGCGTGTTGTTCCTTTCGCTCTCCGCCGGCAGCGGCGGCGAAGCGGCGGTAGACCGTGCCCATGATGCGGCGGGGTGGGTGGCGCTGGGCGCCAGTCTGCTTATCACCGGCGGGGTGGCCTGGCGGTGGGCCGGCTGGCGTTGGCCTGAAGTCGCGGCGCCGTCGCCCACGCCCGCGACGGCGGTCCGCTCGCCTGCCGCCGCCTGGCTGGCGGTGCTGGTCGCCGTTCTCGCCTGCAACGAGGTCGGCACCCGCTGGTGGTTCGCCCGCGGGGCGCGCGAGCACGCGGCTGTGCCGCGTTGGACGGTGGCGCTGCCCGAGACGCATTGGAGTTTCGTCGCGGACCCCCTCGGCGATTTCGCGGCCGAGATGCTGCGACCCGATTTTTTCACCTCCGGGCACTGGCAGGGGGAGCGAAATCTCGAATTGGCGGCCTATTACATCGAATGGCGGCGCGGCCAGGTCGCGCGCTTCCTGCCCTTTGCCCACAACCCGACCGTCTGCCTGCCGCTGGCCGGTTGCGAGTTGGTGGAGCCACTGGGCCAGATAGACGTGGCCTGGCGGGGGCTCGATATTCCGTTTCAGGCCTACCGCTTCAACCGCCGCGGCGAGGATCTCTGGGTCGCTTTTACCATTTGGGACCCGGTCCGGGCCCGGCCTCTGGCGGATCCCGGCGAATACAATCCCCGCACCTGGTGGGTGGGCCGTTGGGCCGAGGTGGTGGAGCGGCGCGAAAACCAGCCCGCTCAGTTGCTGACGCTTTCCCTCGGCAATGTGAGGGGGGAGCCTCGGGAGCTTCTGCGATCCAAGGTGGCGGAATTGCTCACCACACCCTGAGTTCCGGTAGACCGCCGAATGCGTAGATTCCGGACTTGTGGGTCGGTGAACGGCAGACATCTTTTTTACCTGAGATGAACATTATTTTCAAAAATCTATCCGCAGCGGTCCTTACCTTGGCCGCTTTTGCTGGTTCGGCTTCGGCACAACTTCAGACCTACGAGACCCAATCCGCCTATCAGGGCAGCGTCTTCACTTTTAATGCTCCCGGATCTGTTTTGGGTGAGACGTTCGCCAACGTCTCTGCGGTCAAGAGCATGACCTACAATTTTTTTGCCGGCTCCGGCAACGGTGGTGTCTCCACCGCCAGCAGCCTGACTGCTGTTTTTGGCGAATGGAACGGCTCGGCTTTTGTCTCCGGCACCACGGTCAGTTTCGGGACCATTTCGATCCCTGCTTCCAATTCCGGTAGCTGGAGCACGCTCACCAACGGCTCGGGCTCCTTCAATACCTTCGAATACGCTTTGGATCTCACCACGATCAATTCCGGTCTGATTAACCCCACATTCGGATACCTCACTGATTTCACGAAGACATACGCTTTGATGTTGACGAACGTCTCCGGCAGTAACCTCGGACTCGGTCTCACGAACACCAACGCCTTTGCGTTCGGGGCCACCAATCTCGGTTTCAACGACTGGGCCTTCGCCCAGATCGTCGTCGCGCCGGGCAATCAGCAGCTCGTTCCCGTTCCCGAGTCCAGCACCGTGGCCCTCGCCGCCACCGGCGCGCTGGTCGCCGGCCTGGTCGGGTTCCGCATCCGTCAGCGCCGCGGCGGCGCCGCCGCCACGCCGGTTGCCGCCTGAGCTTCGTTTCGAACTTCATCTCCTTAAACCCGCGCTTCGGCGCGGGTTTTTTGTTTTCAGCCGGGACCGGGACTCGACTCGGTCGCGGCGGAACGGCTGAATCCATCCCGTGATCGCCTCCGTCGCCTTCCGGAATTTCAAGGCGCTCCGCTCCGCCCGGATCGACCTCGCCCCCTTCAACCTCGTCATCGGTCCGAACGGTTCGGGCAAGACCAGCCTCATCCAGGCCGTCCTGCGCCTGCGCACCTTGTCCCGGCTGCCGGCTGCCGACGCCCCGGCCGAAACCGAGCCGGAGACGGCCGAGATCGTGTTTCGTTTCAACCCGCCCCACGACGGCCTCGAGGCCACCCTCACCTGCCGCGACGAGGATCGCTGCGACCTGCTCCAACTCGCCCCGTTGCCCGCCGGCGAGGGCGCCGACGATTGGCCCGGCCTGCGCGCCCGCCTTCTCACATCCCGCTCCTACCTGCTGGACGCCCGCGCCATCGCCCGGCCGGTTTATCCGGTGACGTCCGACGAGCTCGCGACCGACGGCGGCAACCTCGCCGCGCGCCTCGCCGGCCTGCACGCGCGTTCGCCGGAATCCTTCGCAGGCCTGCGCGAGGAAATGATCCGACTCTTTCCCGAGTATGCCGACCTGGTGCTCGACCCCGCGCGCGGAACCTTTGCCCTTCGCCTGTCCGGAGGCGGCGATCCCGTGCTCGTCCCCGCTGACGAGGTTTCCCAGGGCACGCTCTACGTCCTGGCCCTGCTCGCGTTGGCGCACGATCCCGCCCCGCCCGCCATCGTCTGCCTGGAGGAACTCGACCGCGGAATCCACCCGCGCTTGTTGCGTGGCGTGCGCGATGTGCTTTACCGCCTGAGCTACCCCGCCGACTACGGCCATGTCCGCGCCCCCGTCCAGGTTATCGCCACCACCCATTCGCCCCATTTGCTCGATCTCTTTCGCGACCATCCCGAAGAGATCGTGATCGCCGACAAGCATGGTCGCGCCGCCACCTTCGCCCGGCTCTCCGACCGACCCGACCTCGAGGCGCTGCTGGCGGAGGGCGGGACGCTGGGCGACCTCTGGTATTCCGGTATTCTGGGCGGCGTGCCGGAAGAGTCATGAACGGTCGGCCTCCGCGTCTCGCCCTGCTCGGCGAATCCCTGGTGGACGAGTCCGCGCTCGCCATCCTGGTCGAGGCCGTGCTCGGGCGACCTTTCGTGCAGGTGCAGCCCGGCTTGCGCGCGCGAGGCTGGCCTTCCGTGCTCCAAATCCTGCCGGCCGTCGCCCGGCATCTGCATTTTAACACCGACGCCGACGCCCTGGTCGTCTTGGTCGACGCCGACGACACCGAACCCCACGGCGAGCGCCACGAGGCCCCCGGCTATTTCCATCCGCGCTGCCGCCTCTGCCAGCTGCGCGCCGTCTTTCGCCGCGCCACCCGCAATCTCCCGCCCGCGCGCGGGCGCGAACGGATGTTGCGCGCGGTCGGCCTCGCCGTGCCCGCCGCGGAGGCCTGGTATCTCTGCGGCCTCGACGAGGCGGTGGGCGAGGCCGCCTGGATCGCCGGCCGGGAGGCGGGCCGCCCGCCCTACACCCGCCGCGAGCTAAAGGCCCGTGTCTACGGCACCGACCGCCCCAACCTCGCCCAGGCCGTCGCCGGAGCCACCGCCGCCGCCCGCCGCCACGCCCGCGACCCGCGCCGCCTCGAATACGATTTCCCGGGTTTCGCCGCCCTCGCCGCCGACCTGCGGAGCTGGGACATAATCAATCGTTGACATATCAACGATAGTGCGGCCCGCTGGGCGTATGACCTCCGATCCCGCCCAGGCCCGCCGCCTCGTCCACGATCTCGTGGCGACCGCCGATCTGTTTTTGCGCGAGAGCCAGCGCCTCTTCCGTCCCCACGGTCTCACCGCCCCGCAGTTCAACGTGCTCAACCTGCTCGCCCATCGCCCGGCCGACGCCGGCTACAGCCAGCGCGAGCTGGCCGACACACTGGTGGTGGACCGCAGCAACGTCACCGGCCTGATCGACCGCATGGAGACGGCCGGTTGGGTGCGCCGCGTGGACGATCCCGCCGATCGCCGCGTCTACCGGGTGGCGCTGACGCCCGCCGGGCGGCGACTTTGGCAGAAGGTCGCCCCGGATTACGAAAACGTGGTCGCCCAGGTGACGGGCGAGCTCAGCCCGATCGAGGTCGCGCGCGGCGTCGCCGTGCTCGGCAAACTCCAGGCGGCCGCGACCGCCTGGCGCCTGCCCGCCGCCTGATTTTCCTTCGTCCTCCCGTGAGTGCCCAATACGCGCCCTGGTTTATCGCCCTTCCGGTCCGGTTGATCGCCCGCTGGCTCTACCGGGTCCGCGCCCTCCACGCCGACCGCCTGCCCGACGGCGGGGCCCTGCTGTTGGCCAACCACCTTTCCTACGTGGACGTGCTCGTGCTCCAGCTGGCCTGTCCGCGTCCCATCCGCTTCGTTGGCCATGAGAATCTGCTCACGGAGCACTGGTTTTTCCGCCTCGTGTTCCGGCTCACCGGCACCATCCCGGTCTCGCGCACCAACGCCCTCAGCGCGACCCGCCGCGTGGTGGAGTGCCTCGGACGCGGCGAATACGTGCTGCTCTTTCCGGAGGGCGCTATCTCCCGCACCGGGCAGGTGATGAAGCTGGAGCGCGGCTTCGAGCTGATGGCGCGCCGCGCCGGCGTGCCGGTCGTGCCGGTCTACCACGACGGCCTGTGGGGCTCGGTGTTTTCGTTCTCCGGCCACGCCTACATCTTCAAGTCCCCGCGCCTCACGCCGACGCCGGTGACGGTGGCCTGGGGCGAGCCCATTCCGGCGGCGCGGGCGGATGCCGCGACGGTGCGGACGGCCTTGCTCGACCTCGGCGCGGAGGCCTTCGCGGCCCATCCCCGACTGGGTCGCCACCTCGGCCGCGAGGCGGTGCGCGCGTTGGCCAAGCGCCCCGGCAAGATCGAGCTGATCGACCGCACCGGCACGCGTCTGGAGGTGTCCGCCTCCCGTCTGCTGGGCGCGGCCGCCGCGCTTTCACGTCACCTCCGCCGCACGGTGGACGGCGGCCGCGTGGGCATCGTGTTGCCGCCCGGCGCGGGCGCGACCATCGCCAACCTGGCGGTGCTTTGCGCGGGCAAGACGCCGGTAAACCTCAACTTCACCGCCGGCCGCGCCGCGCTTGAGGCCAGCCTGCGCATCGCGGGCATTCGCACGGTGTTATCGGCCGACGCCATGCGCGCGAAGCTGCCCGACTTCCCCTGGCCGGAGGACACGCGGGATTTCGCGTCGACGCTCGCGGCGGCGGGGGGCAAGCGGGCCGTGATCCCGTGGGTCGTCGCGGCCTGGCTGTTGCCCAACCAACTGCTTCCCGTCCTGCTCGGCCTGCCCCGGGTGGGCGGCGACGCCGAGGCCGGGCTGTTGTTCACCAGCGGCAGCGCGGGCGAGCCGAAGGGCGTGGTGCTCACGCACCGCAACCTCCTCGGCAATTGCTGGCAGATTTCGTCGCTCGCCATCCTGCCGGACACGGCGGTCATGCTCGGTTGCCTGCCGATTTTCCACAGCTTCGGCTTTACCGTGACGATCTGGTATCCGCTCCTGCGCGGCTGCCGGGTGGTGACGGTGCCGAGTCCGCTGGAAACCCGCCGCATCACCGACGCCATCCGCGACGAGGCCTGCACCGTCTGGGTGGCGGCCCCAACCTTCGCGCGGCCGGTGTTGCGCAAGGCCGAGCGGCGCGATCTGCGCAGCCTGGAGGTGCTCGTCACCGGCGCGGAGAAGCTGCCCGACGACCTCGCGGAGCTAGCGCGGGAAAAATTTCATCTCGAGATCATGCAGGGCTACGGTCTGACCGAGACCTCCCCGGTGGCCTGCGTGAACCAGCCGGACCCGCCGGTCGTGACCGGCACGGGCGAGGTCCAGCGCGGGCAATGCGCCGGCTCGGTCGGGCGCATGCTGCCCGGCATGGCGGCGCGTCTCCTCGATCCGGCCACCTTGGAACCGTTGCCACCCGCCGCCACCGGCGTGGTCGCGCTGCGCGGGCCGAACATCTTCGCCGGTTACCTGGGCGACGGGGCGCGCACGGCGGCCGCCTTTCACGACGGCTGGTTTGTGACCGGCGACCTCGGGCGTTTCGATGACGACGGTTTCCTCTGGATCGAGGGCCGCCTCTCCCGTTTCTCCAAACTCGGCGGCGAGATGGTGCCGCACGGCACCATCGAGCAGAAGCTGCTCGAACTCTTCGGCGCGGCCGACGCGGAGGGCCGCGATGCCTACCCGGTCTTCGTCACCGGGGTGCCCGACGCGCAGAAGGGCGAGGCGCTCGTCCTGCTCACCACCTGGCCCGAGCTCACCGCCGAGGCGGTGCGGGAAAAACTCGCCGGCGCCGGCGTGCCCAATCTCTGGATACCGCGCGTCGTCAAACGGGTGGACGCCATCCCTGTGCTGGGCACCGGCAAGCTCGACCTCAAGGCCGCCCGCGCCCTCGCGCTCGGCTCCTGACTCTTTGCACCATGAAAACCCAATCGTGTTTCCGCCTCGCCCTCGCCGCCCTCCTGCCGGCCGCCCTGATCGCCCAGCCCGTCGGCGAATGGCCCGCCGCCCTCTTTTCCGGACGTCCGGTCGGCGTGGTCCTCGAGTCCTTGCCGTCCGCCGCGCCCGCCGATCCGGGCGACGCTTTTGGGAGGGCGGCGGTCGATTTTCTCGCCGCGACCGAGGCGCTGGTCCAGGACCTGCGCCGGCTCGGGCTCGACTACCCGTTCGCCCGCGAGTTGCCGTTGCCGATCTTCCGCCTCGCTTTGCCGTCCAATCCGAGTCCGGAGGTGGCGACCCCCGAGAAAGTCCGCGCCGTGCTCGACCGTTTTTACGCCCGATTGTCGGCGGTGGACGAGCGGCTGGCTGCGCTCCCGGCGGGCGAGTTCAAGCGGGTGTTTCCGCTGGGAGCGGTGGCGGTGGATTTCGACGGAGACGGCAAGATAACTGAGGGCGAGACCTTCGCGCGCCTCTTGGCCAACATGAACCGGCGGCCGCCGGATACGTCCGCGGCGCAAGGCGCGCCCGCCTCGAATCCCGCCGATCTGACGGTCGCCTTCGATCGGGCGGACGCGATGTGGTTGCAGGCCTACACCCACGTGCTGCGCGGTTTCATCGACTTGCTTCTGGCCCACGACGGAGGCGCGCTTTTCGCGACCACCGGGCATCTGTTTTTCCAGCGGGCCGAAACGCCGATGGCGGCGGCGCTGCCGGTCGCGTCGCCCGGCCAGCGTTTTGACCCGGGCAAGATCGCGGATGCGATCGCGTTGATCCACGGCATCTCGCTGCCGGTGTCGCAGCCCGAGCGGCTGGCGGCGGCGCGGACGCATCTGCTGGCGGCGGCGGCGCTCACCCGGGCGACACTCGCCGCCATCGCGGCCGAGACGGACGACGACCGCGAATGGCTTCCGGGTCCGAATCAGACCAGCGCCTTTGGTCTCGCGCTCACGGCGGCGCAGGCCGACGGGTGGCGGCTGCTGCTCACCGAGCTGGAGGATCTCCTGGAAGGTCGCAAATTGCTCCCGCATTGGCGCTTCGCGGACGGGCTCGGCGTGAACGTGAAACGTCTCCTGCTTGAAAGCCGTCGCACCGACCTGGTGTTGCTCGCGCAGGGAACCGACGTGTTGCCCTACCTCGAGAAAGGTCCGCTCACCCGCGCGGAGACCTGGCGCGACGTGGTGCGGCTGTTCGAGGGCAACTTCATCGGCTACGCGGTCTGGATAAACTGAGCGCCGACCGCCATGATGCGCATCGATGGTCATGTCCACGTGGTCGGGACCGGGAAAAACGGGTCCGGTTGCTGGTATCGGCCACGCGGGCTGACCCGGGTCGCCGCGCCGATTTTGCTGCGCTCGATGGGACTCCCGGCCTCGGCGCTGCGGGAGGATTTCGAGACGCTCTATGTCGCCGCCTTGCGGTCGCAAATCCAAGACGCGGGTCTCGACGCGGCCGTCATCCTCGCGCAGGAGGTGGCGCATCGCGACGACGGCGAAGCGCTGCCCGAGGCGGGTTCCTTTTTTGTCCCGAACGACTACGTGCTCGATCTGGCGCGGCGGCATCCGGAGTTTCTCGCCGCCGTGTCCATCCACCCCGCGCGCCGGGATGCGCTGGCGGAGCTGGAGCGCTGCATCGCGGGCGGGGCGGTCATGCTCAAGTGCCTGCCGAACGTGCAGAACATGGATTGGAATGAGCGGCGTTATCGGCCGTTTCTGGAGCGAATGGCGGAGGCCGGCCTTCCGCTGCTGGCCCATACCGGCAGCGAGCGCACCATGCCGGTCTTGCGCCCGGATCTGGCGACGCCGCGGGTGCTCACCCAGGCGCTGGAGATCGGCGTCACCTGCATCGCGGCCCACTGCGGCACGGGCATGATCGCGGTCGACCCCGATTACTTCGACGACTTCGTGGAGATGACGCGGCGTTTTCCAAATCTCTACGGCGACAACAGCGCTCTGGCGGGCCTCAGCCTGCGCTTTCGCCCCTCGCAGCTCCGGCGTATCCGCGAGGACGAGGCCTTGGGCGCGCGGATAATCTACGGCAGCGATCTGCCGGTGCCGCCCAGCGGTCTGGTGATGGCGTTTTTCGGCATGCTGGGCTGGGAGGATTACCGCGAGTCCTGGCGGCTGGAATCGCCTATGGCGCGCGATCTCATGCTCAAGCGCGCGCTCGGTTTCGCCCCCGCGAGCGAGACCCGGCTGGCGTCCCTCCTGCGCCCGGATGTGTTGGCCGTGAAACGAGTAACACTGTCCGGCGGTCTTGTGCGGAGTTGAGCCTGGCGCGTGGAACGGCCCAGCGCCGTTCGTCCTGAACCGTGACCGTTCGGCCGGGCTTTTTCACCGCGTGTCCCGAGCATCGGGACGGCCGCGCGCCGGTCGGGTAGGTTGGCGATGTTTACCACCGCCATGAGCTCTTCGCGCATTCCCTCCCGTTTCCTTGCCGCCGGTCTTCTTTTCTTCACGGCCGTCGTTTCCGCACCCGTGGCGCCGGCCGCGCCCGCTTCCGCCGCGCCGCGGTTTTATCCGGTATCGTTGCCCAAGCCCACCGGACCCCACGCCGTCGGTCACGACTTCGCGGTGGTGGTGGACCGCACCCGCGTCGATCCGCTCAATCCGTTGTCCGAGCAACCGCGCCGTTTGCCGGTCCATTTTTGGTATCCGGCCGTCGCCACCCCCGCCGCCAGCCGGCGCTATGTCACCGACCGGCGCGAAGTCGAGTTTCTCGCGGAGGAGCCCGACGCCATCGGTGGCGGCGAGTTTTTGCGCACCAACGCCGACGAGGCCGCTCCCCCCGCCAAGGGACGTTTTCCGGTGCTGTTGTTCTCGCCCGGCTTTGGCGCACCGGCCGAGGCCTACCAGATCTTCGCCGAGCAACTGGCCTCCGCCGGCTACGTCGTCGCCGCCGTGCACAGCCCGGGCGTCAACGGCCTCGTCACCCTGGACGGCGAGCCGTTCGACAGCGCGTCGGACGTGCCTGAGAAAATGGAGGATGTCGTCGCGCTCAACGACCTCGTCGTCGCGGACCTCCAGTCCGTGCTTGTCCAGGTGAAGGACGGCCGCGCCCTTCCCACGCTTAAGCTCGTCGCCGCGCTCGATCTGACACGCATCGGCGCCCTCGGGCACTCCTTTGGCGGTTCGGCCGCCGTGCGCCTCGCCGGGCGCGACTCCACGGTCCGTGCGGCGGTGAATCTCGACGGCACGATTTGGGGTGAGGAGCACGCGACCGGTCTCGCGACGAACGCGTTGTTTCTGAAGAGCGGAGAAAACACCCAGGACCCGTCCATGGGCGTGGCCTATGCCAACCTGAAAGGCCGCGGCATTATCGCGGTCCAACCGGAGACGGCGCACAATACCTTCGGCGATTCCTACTACCTTTATCGCGTCCTGCTCGGGAAAAACGCCGAGGGACTCACCGACCTGCTCGGCCGCAACGCCGCACCCAACCTCCTCGTCACCCGACAGCTCCTCGTGGCGTATTTCAACGTCGAACTGAAACAGCATGCGCCCGCGACGCTCACCCGCTTCCTCGCGGCGAACAAAGCCCGCCTCACCGCCCAGACCAAGGGGTTCTGATCCCCCGGCACGATCCATTTTCTTCCCATGAAAAACCAACTCCTCCTCGTGGGCGCGCTGACCTTTGGCGCCACCTTTTCGTCGGTTCGCGCCGACATCGACGCGGCCGCGCTTCAAGCCGCCCTCGACCAATCCCTCGCCTCGGCGGAAAACGCCGGCGCGACCGGTGGCGCGGTCGCCATCGTGCGCGATGGCGAGGTTTTGTGGCACGGGCAAAGGGGCGTGATCTCCCGTGGTTCCGCCGCCCGGATCGAGGCCTCCACCCTCTTCGCCTACGGCAGCGTGGGGAAAATGGTGACCGCCACCCTCGTGCTCCAGGCCGCCGAGCGCGGCGAACTTTCGCTCGAGGCCCCGATCAACGACTACCTTGCTCGCGACGGCGGCGCCTCGGTGCCGGGCGGCGATGCGGTGACCGTGCGCCAGCTGCTCAACCACACCAGCGGTTATCCGACTTACGAATACGATCCGGGCGTGCAGGCGAAGCTCTTCGATCAGGACCATGCCTGGACCCGCGCCGAAGTGCTGGCGTCAATCACCGCGGCCCCCGCCCCGGGATCCTTCGTCTATTCGGGCAACAACTACGTGCTGCTCGGCGAGATACTCGAGCGCGCCACCGGCCGGACCTACGGCCAGCTTTACCAGAGCGGCATCGCCGGCCCGCTGGGCTTGACCCGTTCCTTCGTGGACTCCGGTTCGGCCCCGCGCGAAGCCTTCGCCCAGGGAGTGTGGAAGCTGCCGCCGGAGCTGATGGAAGGCACGGAGATCGCCGCCTTCGACCTCACCGCCGGCGTGCCGACCTCGCTCTACGGAGAGGTCTTCGCCGACAGCGCGGTGGCCGGAAACGCCGTCGACGGCGCGTTGTTCCTCGACGCGCTGGTCGGGCGCGCGAACGAGTTCGACGGTGTGACCATCCCGGACGGCGTCTTGCTGACCGGCTCGTCCCTGGTGGACATGCTCACGCCCGGCGCGTCGGACTCGGGTTACGGCCTCGGCATCAACGTCGATACCGACGGGGTGAATTTCGCCTTCGGTCATCCGGGCGGTTGGCTGGGCTACTCGGCGGAGGCGTTCTACTTCAGCCAGTGGGACATCTCGGTGGTCACCCTGGCCAATTACCAAAACGGCTCCGCCGGCCCGCACCCGGCCAGTTTTCTGTTGCGCGATGTGGTCGGGGCCTACGCCGCCGGTGCCGCCATCCCCGAGCCCGCAACGGCGGTCGGGCTGGCTGCGGTGACCGCCCTCCTGGTGGCGGCGTCCCGGCGTCGCCACATCCGGTTTCAGGCGGCTTTGCCTTGGACCGCGGCACGATGAAATCGTTCGCGACCCCCGGCCGCCCGACCCGTCGCCCGCGGGTCGTTTTGGGTTCTTACCCGGAGCCTACCCCGGCGCGCCTTCACCTGGTCGGCATGCTTGCCTGGATGGGCTCTGCCTCGAACGCAGGCGCGGCCGGACTTCCCCCTCGCCCCTCCTCGGGCGAGTCGCCCATAGTCCGCCCCGTCCCGGAACATGAGCGTGATGCTTGATCTGCCCTCCTCTCCGACCACCCACCCGGCGCGCCGGCGCTGGCTGGGCGGCCCCGTCTACTGGGTCTGTCAGGCTTTCGGCTGGGGAGGAGTGCTCGCGGCGACGGTCTTGCCGATTCTCTTGTATCCGCCGAAGAACGATCAGGAGCAGGCGATCCTTTCGGTGGCGGTCGCGAACCGAATCTACATGTTCTCCTTCGGCCTGATCGGTTCACACCTGCTGCGGGTGGTCTGGCTGTGGATTCTACAACGCCGCCGTTCGCTCACCGGCTTCGCTCTTCGCGCCATGCCGTGGGTTTTGGCGGTCGTGGGACTGGAGACTTTCTGGATGCAGTTCGCCGGAAAATCGCGGGCGCTCGCCAACCCTTTGCTGCCGGCGGAATTTCTCACCGATTGGACGGTCTACGACTACGTCGACGACTTCGGCTTCCTGTTCGGCCTGGCGGTGATCTGGACTGGGTTCTACCTGGGTGTCCGCTCCTACCGGCGCCACCAGCAGGTCCGGCTCGACGAGGCCCGTCTGCTCGCCGCCGCGCGGGAGGCCGAACTGCGCGCGCTCAAAGCCCAGCTCAATCCGCATTTTCTCTTCAACAGCCTCAACTCCTTCCGCGCGCTGCTACCTCTCGAGCTGGAGCGTCCGCGCGAGGCCGTGACCCGGCTGGCCGATCTGTTACGCGCCTCCCTCGCCTCCGGTCATGAGCAGCTGGTGCCGCTCGCCCGCGAGCTGGAAACGGTGGAGAATTACCTCGCGCTGGAACATCTCCGCCACGAGGAGCGCCTTCGCTGGAGAATCGAGGCCGACGCGGACGCGCGCGAACGACCGGTGCCGCCTTTCCTGGTCCAGGGGCTGGTCGAAAACGCGGTCAAACACGGCATCGACCGCCGCGAGGCCGGCGGCGAAATCGCGATCGCGGCGCGGGTCGAGGGCGGCGCCCTGCGCCTTACCGTGACCGGGCCCGGCAGGTTGGAGCCCGAAGCGAGCGGCCCGGCGGAGAGACCCGATTCCACCGGTGTCGGTCTGACCAACGCCCGCGCTCGCCTTGCCCTGTTGTTTGGGCCGGGGGCCCGGCTGGAGCTTCAGGCGGACGGTTTCAGCCGGGTGGTCGCGGAAGTCTTCATCCCGGCGACGACGCCTCCCGACGCGAACACTCCATGAAAACCGTGTTGATCGACGACGAACGTCTGGCGCGCGAGGAGCTGCGGCGCCTGCTTGGGGCCCATCCCGAGGTGGAGATACTCGGCGAGGCGGGCAACGTCACCGAGGCCCTGAAACTCGTGCCGGAGCTCCGTCCCGAGCTGATGTTTCTCGACATCGAGATGCCGGGGCGAACCGGCTTCGATTTGCTCGCGGCGCTGCCTCCGCCCCATCCGCAGATCGTCTTTGTCACGGCCTACGACGCCTTCGCGTTGCGCGCCTTCGAGGTCAACGCCCTCGACTACCTCCTCAAGCCCGTGCATCCGGCGCGCCTCGCGGAAACGTTGGCGCGTTTGCGCCGTAATCCCGAACCGCCGGCGGAGAGCGAGGGCGTGCGGTCCGAGCCGCGGTTCCGGGCGGACGACCAGGTGTTCCTGCGCGAGGGCGACCGCTGCTGGTTCGTGCCGGTGCGCGAGATCGTGTTGCTGGAGGCGGAGGGCAACCACACCCGGGTCTGGTTCCGCGACGAGAAGCCGCTCCTGCCTCGCGCGCTGGCGACGATGGAGGCGCGTCTCCCGGCGGAGTTGTTCGTCCGGGCCAACCGCTCGCAGGTCGTGAACCGTGGTTTCATCGCGGACGTCGAGCCGTGGTTCAGCGGGGGGCTCAAGGCTACCCTCCAAGGCGGCCCGGCGGTGGAGTTTTCCCGGCGGCAGGCGCAGGTCTTTCGCGAGCGGCTGGGTTTGTGAGGGAAGTGGTGGGCCCACTCGGACTTGAACCGAGAACCAAGGGATTATGAGTCCCCTGCTCTAACCGATTGAGCTATAGGCCCGTCGCCGGGACGGCGGAGAGAGAGGGTTCGCCGGAGCGGCGGGCGGGCGCAAGCCTTGGCTGCACGGCCCGCGCGGCCCCGGGTTCATTTCGCCTCGAGGCGCAGCACGGTGACGCTGTGCGGCGGCAACGTGTGCGTGAACACGGGCGCGACGCCCTTTCGTTTGGTCGCGACGGGAACAACCCGCGTGCGATCGGTGATCGAGTTGGTCTCGTCGGGAGCGGCCGCGAGCGTTTCGACCTTGGCGGTGGAACCGATGCGCCGCGCGCCGGGCAGGCGGATCTCGACGTCGCGGGCGGCGGCCTCGGCGTTGACCAACTTCAGGAAAACCACGCCGTCGCGGGTTGCGCGGGTGGCGGCGGCGTGGAGCGGGGTGCCGCCGGTCTGGACGGGTTTCAGCAGGGTGTCGCCGACCTGCGTGCTATACATCCGAAAGGCGTGGTAGCTGGGGGCGCCGAAGGAGTTCAGGGCGTCGTAGCCGATGAGGTTGGGACGCCACTGGTAGCCGTTCACGTTGGCGAAGAGCGGCGCGTAGCACTGCATGGTCACAAAGTCGGCGTGGCGTTCCATGGCGGACATCCAGGCGGCGTCGCCGAGGGCGGCCTTCATGGTCGGGGTGGGGGCGAGGCCGCGCGACTTCACGTCCCAGGGCGGGAAGGCGGTTTCGTGGGCGGCCCATTCGCCGACGAAAATCTCCGGGCCGGCGCGATCGTAGCGGTCAAAATGGGTCGGGGAGTCCTTCAGGAAGGTCTCGGTGTTGCGGTAGTAGTGCTCGTCGAGCACGTCGGGACGCACGCTTTGCACGCGTTTCGCGGCGGGCTGCTCGTTGCCGATGCTGGAGATGCACTTGAGAGACGGGTAGTCTCGTTTGATCGCGGCGGCGAACTGGGCGAAGCGGGCGTCGTAGCTGCCGGATTTGTCGAACCAGTCCTCGTTGCCGATCTCGACGTAGCGCAGCGGGAAGGGCTCGGGGTGGCCGTCGCGGGCGCGGAGGGCGCCCCATTTCGAGGTGACCGGGCCGACGACGTATTCGATTTCGTCCAAGGCCTCGCGGATGAAGGGCTCCAGGTCGGGTCCGGGCTTCACGTAATCGCCCTTCAGCGAATAACCGGCGTAAAGGCCGAGCACGGCTTCGGCTCCCATGTCCTTGGTCCAGAGCAGGAATTCCATCAGGCCCATGCCGTCGCTGGAGCGGTAACCCCAGGGGCCGGGGTGGCCGGGGCGTTGGTCGATGGGACCGATGGTTTCCCACCATTTGAACCGGGTGTCGATCGTGTCGCCCTCCAGGTAGTTGCCGCCGGGGAAGCGCAGGAAACCGGGCTTCAGGTCCACCAGCATCTGCATGAGGTCGGGGCGGAGGCCGTTCGGGCGGTTTTTCCAGGTGGGCGGGAAAAGCGAGACGAGCCCGAGCCACACGGTGCCGGGTTGCTCGATGGTCAGGGTGAGCCGCGCCCGGGTGGTCGGGACGACCTTGCGGCCGGTTTTCAACACCAGCTCGTAGGCGGCCCAGTCGGCGGTGAGGCGGTCAACACGGCCGCGGGCGTAGACGGTGGCGCCGTCGAGGCTGGTGATCGCGACGGTGAGCGGGCCGGTGAAACCGGGCGCGGCCTTGGCGCGAAAGGAGGCGCGGTAGCGGGTGGAGGGTTTTACGGGGATGCCCCAGTAGCCCTCGTTGGCCACGCCGGCGGGCGCGGCGGGGCTCGCGGCGGAGGCGTCGAGCCGGAGGCTGGTCGGGATGACGGAGTTGAGGGGGTGCTTCGGGTCGAGCGCGATGGACGCGGCGGCGGGGGCGGGCGCCACGGCGGACCAGTGGGCGGGTTTGGCCGGGTCGTCGAGGAAGGCGCGGTTGCGGACCAGCTCGGCGTAGAGGCCGCCGTCGTAGCTGAAGTTGATCTCCTCGGTCATCAGGCCGTAGTGGATCGGGCTGACTTTTCCGCCCGGGGCGGAGAGGTCGATCGTCAGGGTGGTGGTTTCGGGCGCGGCGACGGCGGCGAACGGCAACCAGCAGGCGGCGAGCAAGGCGAAGGGCAGGCGGGGTAGCATAGGGGAAGGGGGGCGGACGGGCCGGCGGGGTGCCGGCGGTGCTTACTCCCGCCGGCGGGCGGTGAGTTGTTGCAGCACGATGAACACGAAGAGCAGCCCGCCGACGGCGATGCGGGTCCACCAGGAGTTCAGGGTGCCTTGGAAAATCACCAGCGTCTGGATGAGGCCCAGGATCAGCACGCCGACCAGGGTGCCCGGGATGTAGCCCACGCCGCCGCGCAGCAGGGTTCCGCCGATCACGGCGGCGGCGATGGCGTCGAGCTCGAGTCCGACGAACGAGGCGGGGTTGCCCGACTGCATGTAGAACGTCGCGACCACGCCGCCGAGGGCGGACAGAAAACCGCCGAGGGTGTAGACGAGGATCTTGGTGGAGCCGATCGGCACGCCCATCAACCGGGCCGAGCTTTCGCTGGAGCCGATGGCGAGGACGTTGCGGCCGAAACGCGACCAGCGGGCGAGGGCGGCGCCGGCCAGCACCACCGCGAGCAGCGCGAAGGCGGTGAAGGGGATGGCGAGGCGGCGCGACACCGGCACGGACAGGGTTTGGGAAATGAACTCGCCGTAGAAGGGGTGGTCGATCGAGAGCGACTCGGGATGGACCATGAAGGACAGGCCGCGCGCGAGGAACATGCCGCCCAGGGTGACGAGGAAAGGCGGCAGGGCGTAGAGGTGAATCAATGCGCCCATCAACGCGCCGAAGCCGGCGCCGAAGGCGAGCGCAAGCCCTATGGCCAGCAGCGGTGGCTGGCCGTGGCCGATGAGGGACGCGATGAGCACGCCGGTGAAGGCCACCACCGCGCCGACCGACAGGTCGATCCCGCCGGACAGGATGACGAAGGTCGCGCCCACCGCCGCCACGCCGAGAAAGGCGTTGTCGCCGAAAAGATTGATCAGCACGCGCAGCGAGCCGAAATTCTCGAACGCCACGCAGCCGCCGGCGTAGAGCAGAATCAACACCCCGAGCGACGCGAGCACGGGCAGAATCTGGGCGGAGGGGCGGAGTTTCGCGAGGTTCATACGGTGCCCTCCTTTGTCGCGGCGGCGGGCGGCCGGCGCCTCAGCCCGGCGAGCTTGGCGCGCAGCACGGGAGACTGGAGCAGGCAGACCGCGAGAATCACGATGGCCTTGGGCACGGTGGCGACGTCCGCGCCGACGTTGCGGGCGTAGAGGGTGGTGCCGAGGGTCTGGATCAGCAGCGCGCCGACCAGCGAGCCGGCGAGTTGGAAACGGCCGCCGGTCAGGGCGGTGCCGCCGACCACCACGGTGAGGATGGCGTCGAGCTCAAGGTAGAGGCCGATGTGGTTGGCGTCGGCGCTCTTGATGTTCGACGCCGCGACCAGACCGGCCAGGCCGGCGCAGAGGCCGGCGAAGACGTAGACGAGAAACTTGACGGGTCGGGCGGGCAGTCCGGTGAAGCGCGCGGCGGTCTCGTTGTCGCCGATCGCCTCGATGAACAGGCCGAGCGCGGTGCGGCGGACCAGCAGCGCGGTGAGCACAAACATGCCCAGCACCAGGGCCAGGGTGAAGGGCAGGCCGAGGAGCGCGCCGTTGCCCAGGTAGACCAGCGCGGGCTGTTCGAAGTTGATGATCTGTCCGTCGGTGACGAGCTGCGCGACGCCGCGGCCGGCGACCATGAGGATGAGGGTGGCGATGATGGGCTGTATCCGGAAGGCGGACACGAGCAGGCCGTTCCAGGCCCCGGCGAGCAGGGCGACGCCGAGGCCGCCGCCGAGCGCGACGGGCACGGAAACATCGGCGAGGCGGGCCATGACCGCGCCGGCGATGGCCATTGTCGCTCCGACCGACAGATCCACGCCGCCGGTGGCGATGACGAGCGTCATGCCGAGGGCGAGCAACATGACCTTCGAGCCCTGGTTGAGCACGTCCACCAGCGTGCCGTAGAGCCGGCCGTCGCGGATTTCCAAGACGAAGAAGCCGGGGGTGAAGACGCGGTTGAAGAGCAGCAGCAGGGCGAGCGCGAGCAGGGGCCAGAGCAGGGGGCGGCGGCGGTTGACCCAGAGCAGGGCGGCGAGGGTCGGCCAGACAATGAGATCGACGATCATGCGGCGGCCTCCCGGGCGATGGCGCGCATCACGGCCTGTTCGTTCACGTCGGCGCCTGTGAGCTCGGCGACCTTGGCGTGGTCGCGGAGGACGGCGATGCGCTGGCTGTTGCGGGAGAGTTCGGCGGTGTCGGCGCAGATGAACACGATGGCGAGTCCTTGGTCGCGGAGTTTGGCCAGGAGGCGTTCGATGTCGGCCTGGGCGCCGACGTCGATGCCGCGGGTCGGCTCGTCGAGGATTAGCAGGCGGGGCTCGGTCGCGAGCCAGCGGGCGAGGATGACCTTCTGCTGGTTGCCGCCGGACAGGTTGCGGATGAGTTGCTCGGGGCCGCTGGTCTTGATGCCGAGGGCGCGGGTGAAGTCGGCGACGAGGCGGTCCTGTTCCGCGCGCGGGATTTGTTTCCACAGGCCGCGCCGGGCCTGGAGGGCGACCACGAGGTTTTCCCGCACGGTGAGGTTGGGCAGGATGGCCTGGGTCTTGCGGTCCTCGGGGGTGAGAGCGAGGCCGGCGCGCATGGCGTCGGCGGGCGAGTGAAACTCGACCTTGCGACCCTCCAGGCGGGTCTCGCCGGCGTCGGCGCGATCGAGGCCGAAGAGCAGGCGGGCGACCTCGGTGCGGCCGGAGCCGAGCAGGCCGCCGAGGCCGAGCACCTCGCCGCGGCGGAGTTCGAGATCGAGAGGCAGCACGGCGTGGCGGCGGGCGAGACCGTGGGTCGAGAGCAGGGGTTCGCCCGGCGCCGCGGCGGGGCGTTCGCGGTGCCGGAGGGCCTCCACCTCGTCGACCGAGCGGCCCATCATGTGGGCGACGAGCTGGAGGCGGGGCAGCTCGGCGACGGGGAACTCGCCAACGAGGCGGCCGTTGCGCAGCACGGTGATGCGATCTGCAAGGGCGTAGACCTGGTCCAGAAAGTGGGAGACGAAAACAATGGCCAGGCCCTGGTCGCGGAGGCGGCGGACCACGGTGAAAAGCTGGGCGACCTCGCCGGCGTCGAGGCTGGAGGTGGGCTCGTCGAGAATGAGCACGCGGGCGTCGATGTCGGTGGCGCGGGCGATGGCCACGAGTTGTTGCACCGCGATCGAGCACTCCGAAAGGGTGCGGTCGACGTCCAGTTCGAGGCCCAGGCGGGCGAGGGCGGAGCGGGCCCGGGCGCGGGCGTCACCCCAGCGGATGAAACCGAAACGCGTGCGCTGTCGGCCGAGGCAGATATTCTCGGCCACGCTGAGGTCGGGGATGAGGTTGACCTCCTGGTAGACGGTGCTGATGCCGGCGGCCTCGGCCTCGCGGGGGGAGCGGGGGTGGACGGGGCGGCCGTCGACCTCGGCCTCGCCGGCGTCGCGCGGATGCACGCCGGTGAGGGCCTTGATCAGGGTGCTCTTTCCGGCGCCGTTTTCGCCCATCAGGGCGTGGACCTCGCCGCCACGGGCGCAAAAATCCACGCCGTCGAGCGCGACCACGCCGGGGAAGCGTTTCGTCAGGCCGCGGCAGACGAGGGCGGGCGCGCTCATAGGCGGGACGGGACGCGGCAGGGCCGGATCAATACTGGCGGGAGGGCAGGGCGGCGGCGGCCTGGGACTGGTCGTAGATGCCTTCCTCGACCGCGATGCGCTTGGGCAGGGTCTTGCCGGCGACGACGTCGGCGACGAGGTCGAAGAGCTGGGGCCCGATGAGGGGATTGCACTCCACGGTGCAGTTGAGTTTGCCCGCGACCATGGCCTCGAAGGCGCCCTTCACGCCGTCGATCGAGACGATCACGATGTCGGTGCCGGGCTTGAGGCCGGCCTCCTCGATGGCCTGGATGGCGCCGAGGGCCATGTCGTCGTTGTGGGCGTAGAGGACGTTGATGGATTTGCCTTCCGGGGACTTCAGGAAGGTCTCCATGACCTCCTTGCCCTTGGCGCGGGTGAAGTCGCCGCTTTGGGACTTGATGATCTTCATTCCGGCCTGGCCGGCGATGGCCTCTTCGAAGCCCTTCTTGCGGTCGATGGCGGGGGCGGAGCCGGGGGTGCCGACCAGTTCTGCGATCACGGCCTGACCCTTGGTCTTTTCGACCAGCCATTTGCCGGCGCGGCGACCTTCCTCGACGAAATCGGAGCCGACGAAGGTGACGTAAAGCGAGGGGTCGGAAACCTTGACCGCGCGGTCGGTGAGGATGACGGGGATACCGGCTTTTTTGATCTCACGCAGCACGGGTTCCCAGCCGGTCTCGACCACGGGGGAGAACGCGATCACGTCGACGTCCTGGGCGATGAAGGAGCGCAGGGCCTTGATTTGGTTTTCCTGTTTCTGCTGGGCGTCGGCAAACTTGAGGGTGATGCCGCGTTTGGCGGCCTCGCCCTTGATCGAATCGGTGTTGGCGGTGCGCCAAGCGCTCTCCGCGCCGATCTGGGAGAAACCGACGACGGGTTTGTCGGCGGCGGACAGGGATGTGGTGGACGGACCGAAGGCGACACAAAGGCCGGCGGCGGCGAGGAGAAGGGAGGTGAGTTTGGGGGACATGGGAGGTTAGGGTGAACGTGCGAGGTGAACGGGAAGATGTGGACCGACTTTCAGGATCATCGTCCGAAGCGGCCTTTGGCGAGAGGAAGGGTTGTCGAGCGTAAAACAAGCGGCGGCGCGATGCCGACGAAGCGGTTGAGCGTCGAGTCGCGGTTGCCAAGCGCAAGGATACGAATTTGACGTATCGTCCGGTTTTTTCGTCACCGGGTAAGCTTACGCAAGGGGGGGGCTGGATTCGTCCATTGGCCCTTAGCCTTTCAAGGCGCGGAGAAGCGGATCTCGCCGGAGGGTTGTTCGGTGGGGGCGGAGCCCTTGGGGACGGGGAAACCGGGGACGAGGAAGAAGCCGGTGGCGACTTCGTTGTCGTCGGCGGGGGCCTGGCGGAGGACGCCGGAGAAGGTGACTTTGCGGGCGACGGGTTTGGCGGGAGCCGGGGAGACCTGATCACTCAAGGTGAAGCTGCCGGTGAAGGCGCCGGTGGCGGGGGTGATTTTGATCGTCCAGGCGGTGGCGGTGGCGTTGGCGGCGGTGAGGACGCCGGCGGGGGACAGGGTGGCCTCGAACGGGAGGAGCGTTTCGCGCGCTCCGAGATCGAGGTCGTCGGGGCCGTGGGCGATGGTCAGCGCCCCGGACGACGTGGCGTTGGCGGCTAGGCCGAGGCGTTGAGCGAGGGTGCCAGCGGGGATGGCGCCGACGGCGCGGGCGGACGGCGGCAGCCAGGGATCGAGGGAGACCTCGACGCCGAGGGGGCCGAAGCCGGCGCGGTAGGATTTGTCCAACTTGGCGGTGGCGGTGTTGGCCGGGAGGGCGGCTTTTTGCCAAGTCAGCAGGCCGGCTTCGCGGGGGATGTAGGCGCGGCCGGGGAAGCGGGTGGTTTCGGGGTGGTCTTGGAGGGAAAGGGCGCCGGCGAGGTAGGACTCGGTGCGGGTGCCGTAGGGGTTGACCCAGAGCAGGTAGGTGTCGTC